>DAHWEX010000787.1 GCA_027326205.1 Actinomycetota bacterium | reverse complement strand
GCCCGCGGCTGGTGCCGCCTCATGGGCCTGACGCCCCTGATGCTGTTCGTCACGGTGCTGCTCGTCGTCCGTAACCAGCGCATCCTGGCAGCCTGGAACACCCGGCAGCAGGAAAACCAGCGCCGCGCGGCCAAAGGCCTGCCCCCGAAAACCCGCCGACGCCGCCGCAAGACCCTCGCCGCGCTAACGGCCCAGCCGCCCTGACCCGGCAGGCAGCCGTCCGGCACCCACCCCACCAGCACCAACGCGAACACCACGACAGCGCGAGCACGCCCTGACACCGAAGAAACCGACCCGGAACAGCAAAAAGGGCGCCTGCGGCGCCCTCCTGCCAGCCCGGCCCGGCCAAGACCACCGCCCCGCCCGGAATGCCAGACCCAAACGTGAAACTAGGTCTCACCGAAACGTGAAGACCTCCGGGTGCGCCGCCAGGGACTTGAACCCCGAACCCGCGGATTAAGAGTCCGCTGCTCTGCCAATTGAGCTAGCGGCGCTCGCTGGCAACGCCCTGATGTTAGCAAGGAACGGCCACTCCCGCGAATCGGACACGCGTTCCGGGGCGGCTGCCGTCGGCCCCCTGGCCACTGCCTGCGGGGAACGCGGCACGGAAGTCGCCGTGCACCTTGTGCCGCGCCGAAACTCGCTCACCGGCGCTGGCCTGTCGTTTCGCGTTCGCTGGGCCGCCCTGCGGTACTCGGTGATCAGGCCGCCCAGGACTTGCCTGCCGCCCGATCCGGACGGTTGGGCTGCCCCGTCGTTCTCGGAGAGCAGGTCCTAGGCATGGGCGCTGTTCCTCGTCCACAACATGATCGCCGCCATGGCCGCCCGCGCCACCGCGGACGCCGGGACTTCCATCGCGGGCGTCTTTGCTGTCGTCCTCGCCCTCCTCCGCAGCCACGTCACCGCCGACGCCTGCTGCCCCCGCTGCGGAAAGCGGCCGTCCACCGCGGAGAGCCCCTTGCCGCGCTCGCCTTCGGCATCGCCGCATAGCCACTGAACAGTGAAAACAGGAAGCGAACGTCCGGCAGGACCGCCAGAGAACGAGAGAAATGGTCAACCGGGGAAGCAACCCGCGAGATCGCGATCATCCCGTCAACCCTCCCGCCAGCGGACACATGCTGACCGGAGGCCCGCCAGTTGAGGCCGGGTGCCGCCCGGACAGCCCGGGTTTCCTGGCGGATTCTGTGATCACCACCGCCGTGCCTCCCGGTGCCTGCCGGGAACGGTTCCCGCTCAGCAGTGGAAACGGCTCCCGAACCCGCGGAACCGGCGCTATCCCGGCCACGCCCCGGGCGCACCGCCCCCCCACCCGCGATGACCAGCGTTAATCACCATCAGCAACGTCCAAGTCATTAGGATAATCCCGGACTCTCCCAATGCAGGCCGATTAAACCTGTAAACGAGAAACACTCATATCTGTCGGAAACGTGCAGCCGGCGCATCGATTCTTTGCTAAACGATTACACGGCGAGGTCTTGACAGTCATGGGCTATCTTGAAATTCTCGTGATGAGTTTCACGGGAGTAGGCGGTGTCCGTCTAGTTATCCCGGTACGCGGCGTTTGTCCTGAGTATGCGCTTCGTCCTGGTATGACATTGGAAAGCGGGTAAGTCTTTGTCCCGTGTCGTTTCTTGCTGTCGCAAGGCCCCTTGCGCAAGAAATGCAACGCGTCATTCTTTCCGGTTCGAGAATCCAGAATTTGGCATGCGGGAGAACGGATGACCGGTGGCCTGGAGACTTGAGATTCATCATATCGATGTCGTGAGCAGCGGCGATTCCACGCTTATCGTAGCGCGCGAAGTCCCGCCGCTCGCGGGTGCCGCCCCGGTGATCAGATCGGTGCTCATTGACGGCGGCAGGCGCAACAGGTTCCCGATCGTGCACGCGTATGTGGGCGCGGTGCTCGGCCCCGGCGTCGGGCTCAGCGCCCTGATCTGCACCCACTACGACGTGGACCACATGGGCGGGCTCACCCCGCTGCTGCTGATGCCCGGGCGGTACAACAACACGGTCGTCTACGACCAGGGCTGGGCGGGCGCGGCCGGCGTGGACGTGACCTACCTGCGGTACATCCGGGCCATCAACGGCCTCAACGACAACGGCCCGGTGCCTATCTTGGCCGGCATACTCGCCCGCAACCGGATGACCGCCACCGTGCAGGCCGACGGCGTACCGCCGCTCGCGGTCCCCGGCGGGCTCGGCCCCCCGGCGGTCCCCGGCGGCGGGCTCGGCGCCATCGTCGACGCGCCGGACTGGCTGCTGAACGGGATGGGCGCGCCGGCCGAGATCCTGTGGACGGGGCCCGGCGCCGGCGGCGTCATCCCGCCGGGGGCGCCCACCATGCGGTTCATCGCGGCCAACAAGTACGTCAGGACCGTGGGCGGCGGCGTCGGCGGCCCGTTCGCCGGCGGCATAGGCGCCGACCCGCGCAACGAGAAGAGCCTGGCCGTCGAGGTGACGTTCGGCAACTTCCGGTACTACACCGGCGGCGACGTCGAGACCGCGCAGGAAAATCAGATCCAGCTGCTGCTGAACAACGCCAACAACGCCGCCGGCCGGGTGCTGGCGATGAAGGCCAGCCACCACGGCGCCAACACCGCGACCTCGCGCGCCTTCGTGAACCAGGTCAGGCCGGAGGTGGCCGTGCTGTCCGTGGGGACAGCCAACCAGTACCTGCACCCGGTACAGGAGACGGTCAACGTGCTCGACGGCTACCCGCCGCTGCTCGTGCCGCACCCCGCGCCGCCGACGCTGCCGCCCGACCTGCCCGTCGCCAACTACCTGACCGGCTACCAGAACCCCGCGGTGATGCCGCCGCAGACCCTGGGCGGCGACATGTCGATGACCGCGGGCGATCCCACGGTGTTCCCTGAGATCCCCGGGCACATCGAGGTGGAGGTGACCGCGCTCCAGTCCGCGACGCCGGTGGAGGGCGAGGTCTACCGGGCCGTCGAGGCCGCTGTGCTCGCCACGCTGACGGCGGCGGCGCTGGCCGGCGCGCTCGGCGCGGGCGCGGCAGGCCCGGTCGCCGTCACGGTCGCGGAGGAGGCGCTCGTGCACGGCCCGGGGCCGGCCGCGGACGCCGTGATCAACCAGGTCGGCGGCCCGGTCGTGGCGGGGACCGCCGCCCTCGCCGCCGCGAACGGGCCGATCCCCGGTGGCAACCCCGCGGTCACGATGGCGAACCTGGTCGCCACCGCAGCGCTGAACAACGGGGCGGCCGCCGCGCACGCCGCGGCGGCGGGCGCGGCGGCCGGCGCCTACTACGGCGGCGGGACCGCGGCGGCGGTGCAGATCGCGGTGTACGCGGGGCTGCGCAGGGCCGGGCTGTCCCAGGCCGCCGCCACGCCCATCGCGCTCGGCGCTACCGCGGCGCTGCCCGCGCCCACGCCGACCTTCTTCGGCGTGCGGTTCTACGACCTGATCACCGGGGCCTGGGTCACCCACACGCACCAGTGAACGGCCGCCGGATAGGAACGTGATGACAACCGCACTGCAAGACCTCGACGCCGCCCTCACCGGGGCGCTACAGAACGGGAACCTCACGCTGACCCCGGCGAACGCGGGCGTGCCGCTGATCGGCGACTTCGTCGCCGCGCTGACCGGGCAGTCGCTGACGCTCGGCCAGGCGAGCATCCGGCTCGACGAGCAGCGGGACCCGGCCGTGCTCGTCGTGACGGGCACGGCGGACGGCGACTGGCCGCTGCCCGCGCTGTCCCAGACGTCGCTGCAGCCTCAGACCGTCACGATCACCTACGCCCAGGCCGGGGCGGGCGCCCCGGTGACTGCGGCGCTCACGGTCACCGCCTTCATCACCGTCGGCCCGCACGCGCTCGGCCTACGCGGCGCGCTGAGCGCGGACGGCAGGCTGGCGCTTGCCTGGGACGCCAGCGCGGGCGGCACGCTGTCGCTGGCCGACGCGGCCAGCGTCGCGACCGACGGGCGGGCGGGCGGCCTGGTGCCGCCCGGCCTGCCGCCGTTCGACAGCCTGAGCCTCACCGCGTTCACGCTCTCGTTCGGCTACGCGGCCGGCGTGGCCACCCAGATGGGCTTTACCCTGGACGCCGGGCCGGACGCGATCTGGGACATCATCCCCGGCCAGCACGTGCTGGCGAAGATCGGCGTCACGCTGGCCGTCAGGTACCAGCAGCTCGCCATCGGCTACCGGGAGCAACTCGGCGCCAGCGTGCACGCGACGCTGGACCTGGGCCGTGAGTTCGAGGTGAGCGTCGGGCTCACGCCGGGCGACGACACCTGGGCGATCGACGTAGTGGCCGCCGGCGGGCTGCCCGCGCTTGAGACGCTGGCCCAGCTCGCGGGGCTCGGCGAGGAGGTGGCGACCGGGCTGCGGGCCATCGGGCTCGGCGACCTCACGCTGCAGGCGGTCAGCATCGGCGTCAACGGCGCCGACGGCTCGCTCGCCTACATCACCATCGTGGGCGCGCTGTCGTTCGCCGGCAAGGTCATCAACGTTGTCATGCAACTGCCCGAGTTCCAGTTCGCCGGGTCGCTGTCACCGCAGACGCCGATCGGCCTGACCGCGCTGCTCGAGCACATGCTCGGCGCGTCCGGCGGGCTGCCCGACGTGCAGGTCACCGAGCTCAGCCTGGCGGCGATCCCGAGCGCCGGCTACTACTCGCTGGCCGTCGCGGTGGCCGACGGGCAGATCAGCGCGGGCAGGTACGGCATCAGCCAGCTGAGCATGCAGCTCGACAAGGGAAGCGGCGGCGCGACCGGCGGGCTCAGCGGCACGATCATGCTCGGCACGGCCGAGCTGGTGCTGTCCGCCACGTACGCGGGGGCGCCGACCGGGTGGTCGTTCTCCGGCGAGCTCACCGATCTGGACATCGGCCAGCTCATCACCGAGCTGACCGAAGGCTACGGCATCACCGCGATCCCCGAGCCGATCAAGACGCTGGAGCTGACCAAGGTCTCGGTCAGATACCAGACCGGCAGCGGTCACTTCGCCTTCGACCTCGAGGCGGGGTTCGCCGTGGCGGCCACGCCGGTCACGGTCACGGTCACGATCACGGTCATGCCGAGCGCCCAGGCACCCGCGGGCACCAACCCGCACGTCGCGGTGAGCACGGGTGCCAAGGAGTACGCGGCGACCTTCACCGGCGAGGTCTCGTTCGCCGGGCTTCAGTTCAACATCGTGTTCGACACCGGCCATGCCGACGTCGACGTGCTGATCGCCGACGTCGTGCGGGCCGGCCCCCCGGTCGCGCTGCACGACCTGGTCGCGGGGGTCTCGGCCGAGCTCGCGCAGGCGATACCGGCGGGCATCAGCGTCGACCTGGCCGAGGTGAAGTTCGTCTTCCTCAAGCAGACCGCCGCGCAGTGGGCGTTCGGGGTGCGGCTCGGTACCGGGATCAACCTCAGCGAACTGCCCGTCATCGGCTCGCGGCTGCCGGCCGACGCGACGCTCGCGATCGAGAACCTGCAGATCCTGTACGCGAGCGCCGACCTCACCGCGACCCAGACGGCGATCATCAACCCGCTGCTGCCCCGTGGCGTGGTCGCGCTGCCGAGCGCGGTCGGCGAGGGCATCGCGTTCGACGCCGACGTCAGGCTCGGTGCGGAGAGCAAGCACCTGCACGCCGGCGTCACGCCGCCTGCCGCGCCGGCGGCGCCGGCCGCCAGGGGCGCCCTGCCCGCCGCCGGCGGGGCTGCCGCGGCGGTCCCGCCGAGTTCCACCGACCCGGTCAAGTGGGTCGACGTCAACAAGCAGTTCGGGATCTTCTCCTTCCAGCGCGTCGGCGTCGGCTATCAGGACAACGTGCTGCTTTTCGCGCTGGACGCGTCGGTGGCGCTCGGCCCGCTCGCGCTGTCCATGCAGGCGCTGACCGTGAGCTCGCCGCTGTCGAAATTCGATCCCGCGTTCAGCCTCAAGGGGCTGGCGCTGACGTTCGACCAGCCGCCGGTCGCGATCGGCGGCGCGTTCCTCAAGACGCGGGAGACGGTCAACGACCGGACGTTCGACTCCTACTACGGCGAGCTGATCGTCGGCGTGGCCACCTTCTCGCTGCGGGCGCTCGGCGGCTGGGCGCCGGAGGCGGATCCGGCCATGTTCTTCATCTACGTCAGCGTCGACTACCCGCTCGGCGGGCCGCCGTTCCTGTTCGTGACCGGGCTCGCGGGCGGCTTCGGCATCAACTCCCGGCTGGTGCTGCCCACGATCGACGAGGTGGGCAGCTACCAGCTGCTGCCGGCCAACGCCCCGACCGAGCAGGGCAGCCCGGCGGAGACCATCCAGGCGGTCATCCCGGCGCTGCAACGCACCTTCCGGCCGCAGGCCGGCCAGTACTGGGTGGCCGCAGGGATCGCGTTCACCTCGTTCGAGATGATCGAGGCGCAGGCCGTGGTCTCGGTGTCGTTCGGCGTCGACCTGCAGATCGGGGTGGTCGGCACCTGCTCGATGACGTTCCCGACCGGCGCTCCCGAGCCCGTCGGCTACGTGGAGATCGACGTCGTGGCGTCGTTCACGCCCGGCACCGGCCTGCTCGCCGTCGACGGGAAGCTGTCTCCCGCGTCCTACCTGTTCGGCGGCTTCGTAAAGCTGACCGGCGGGTTCGCGTTCTATGCCTGGTTCAGCGGCGAGCACCAGGGCGACTTCGTGGTCAGCATCGGCGGCTACCACCCGGCGTTCATCAAACCCGATCATTACCCGGCGGTGCCGCGGCTGGCGCTGGCCTTCTCCTGCGGCCCTGTGCAGGTGCTCGGCCAGGCGTACTTCGCCCTGACGCCGAGCATGTTCATGGCCGGCCTGCGGATGACCGCGACCTTCGCGGCCGGGTCGGTGAAGGCCTGGTTCGACGTCGGCGTCGACTTCCTGATCGGCTGGGCGCCGTTCCACTACGAGGCGCACGCGTGGGTGACGATCGGCTGCTCGGCCGACATCGGCCTGTTCACGCTCAGCGTTCAGGTCGGCGCGGACCTGCAGATCTGGGGGCCCGCGTTCGGCGGGCAGGCGCAGGTCGACCTCGACGTCGTCTCGTTCACGATCGGCTTCGGCGCGCCCGCGACGCCGCCGGCCCCGGTCGGCTGGGCGACGTTCGCCGCGAACTTCCTGCCGTCGCCCGACGCCGCGCCGCGGGCCGTCGCCGGTTCCGCCGGCTCAGCCGGTTCCGCCGGCTCAGCGGCGGCCGAGCCTGCCTCGAACATCGTGAAGGCGACGGTCACGGCGGGCCGGCTGCCGCAGGACGCGCCCGGCCTGGACTGGATCCTCGACCCCGACCGGTTCCGGATCCTGGCCTCGAGCGCGATCCCGGCCAACCACGCGCGGTGGGCGACATCGGCGGCGGCCGCCGCCGAGCTGCCGGACACCGTCGCCAGCTACCAGCGCGCGCCGGCCAGCCCGGCGGCCGCGGCCGCGGCGGCGGGGCCCGCGGTGCCACCGCAGATGCTGCTCCAGCTCGACCACGCCACGGTGACCTTCTCCGACACGGCGGTGTGGGCGCCGGTGCTGAACATCGCGCCGATGGACCGGACGGACGTCGGCTCCTACCTCACGATCGCGCTGCGGCGGCGCGACGAGGCCGGCGCGTTCACCGAGTACGTCACGGGCGTGACCGTGGCGCCGCAGCTCGGCGCCTCCAACACCGCGCTGTGGGGGGTCAGCGCGCCGGGCGGCGGCCCGAACGCGCAGCGGCTGATCGCCGCCACGCTGACCGGGCTAGCGATCTCGCCGGTGCCGCGCCGCCCCGACACGGTCAGCGACGTCGCCCTGCTCTCGCTGATCTTCGGCGAGGGCAACACCACCGGCTTCGGCTACCAGGCGCCGGGCGCCGACCAGACGTTCAGCGTCAGCTCGACGGTCAGCGACGACGGCGCGACGCTCACCATCGACGTCTCGGGCGGCCACGACGCGACCCTGCCCAACCACGGCTACGCGCTGTCCGCGCTGACGGACCCGTGGGTCGCCGGCCAGCGGTCGGCGACGCTCGGCGAGCTGGGACGGCTCGGTTTCGGCACGGCCGCCGCCGACATGGTCCGGCTGGACCGCATGGCGCAGACGGCGCTGACTGACTGGCCTGGCGTCGCCAGGATCGGATTGGAGACCTGGGCATGACCGCCCCCGCACCCGCCCCCGCACCCGCACCCGCCCCCGCACCCGCACCCGTACTCGCCAGCGAGTACGTCACCTTCATCCAGCATCAGCTGCCCGGGCTCGACGCCGGAAGCTACCGGCTCGACATCGGCCAGCACGTGGACGACTCGTCGGGGCAGCCGATCAGCGGCGACACGGTGAGCCGCAGCTACGCGTTCGCCGTCACGGGTGACCGGTTCCGGCTGAGCGACCCCGCGAGCACGGTGGCCTCGACGTTCCCCGGGTCGAACGCCACCGGCGAGTTCACGACCGTGCTGCCGCACGTCGTGTTCGCCGCCCCGTCCTTCCCCTGGACCCGGTTCCCGGCCAAGCCGCCGCCGCTGCCGCCGCCTGGCAGCGACAGCGCCGTGGACGTGCCGACCTGGCTCGCGGTGCTCGTCCTTGACGACGATGACGCCGCCGCCTTCCCCGGGCTCGCGCTGGACCCGGTCACCAGGGTGACCGGCGACCTGTTCCCGGCCGGCGTCTACCCCGGCAGCACGCTGGGCGAGAACTACAGCTACTTCACCGGCGCGACGACCGCGGCCGGGCTCGAGACGGGCGAGACGACCGGCGACCCGGTGCAGACCATCGACATCCCGCTGCGGCTGTTCGCGGACATCGCGCCGACGCTCGGCGACCTCACGCTGAGTGCGCACGTGCGCAGGCTGTCGGTGCAGAACAAGCCCGTCGCGCTCGGCGCCACGCCGGCCGCCGACCCCATCGGGACCTTCGCCATCGTGGTCGGCAACCGGCTGCCGCAGGCCGGCAAGCGCAGTCACGGCTACCTGGTGTCGCTGGAGTCGCTCGCGGACTTCCTCCCCGCGACCAGCGAGGGCGGCACGCTCAGCGGCGCGGGCCTGGACCCGGGCCGGTCGCTGCGGCTCGCGGTGCTCATGCACTGGACGTTCAACACCAAGGGGGAGACGGCCACGTTCGTCGGCCGCCTCGAGCTGCTGAACGGGCGGACGGCCGGCGGCCCCGACGCGGGCAACACCAACCTGCGGCTCATCGCGGCCGGCGCGAGCCCGCCGATCGCCACCGCGCTCGACGCGGGCTACGTCCCCGTCGACCACGCCCTGCGCACCGGCGAGACGACCGTGTCCTGGTACCGGGGGCCGCTGTCCACGATCGACAGGGCGCGGGCGCCCATCGGGCTGCCGGTCTCCTCGCCCGACCAGGCGCTCCGCTTCGATCCGACGACCGGGCTTTTCGACGCCTCGCTGGCGGCGGCCTGGACGATCGGACGGCTCGCCGCCCTGCAGGACCAGAGTTACGCCGCAGCGCTGTACGCGTGGAAGAAGGGACTGGCC
Organism: Actinomycetota bacterium; assembly: GCA_027326205.1. Classification (GTDB taxonomy): domain Bacteria; phylum Actinomycetota; class Actinomycetes; order Streptosporangiales; family Streptosporangiaceae; genus Trebonia. The sequence continues at coordinate 3,140 of DAHWEX010000787.1, read as the reverse complement.
CAAACCGTGGTCGACACCGTGGAGCAGCAGGTCATCAACGAGGCGCTCGGCGGCCTGCTCAGCCAGCCCCCGCCGCAGCCGCAGGCGATGGAGGCGAACGGGCCGGCCACGGGGCCGGCCACGAAGGCGCTGCTGCACGCCACCATGCGGCTGATCGCGCAGGGGGGCGCGCGGTGACCGCGATGTTCTCGCGCGAGCGGAGGCGCTCGGGCATCGAGGCGGCGTTCGCCGACCCGAGCGCGATCGCGGACGCGCTCGGCGACATCGAGGTGCCGGCCGGCATCGCCGGGTGGCTCGGGCGGCTGCTCACGCTGTCCGGCGTGCCCTTCGAGTACCTGGTGCCCGACGAGGCTATGCTGCCGCCGGAGTCGATCAGGTTCTTCCGGCTGGACGATAACTGGATCAGGGCGCTGCTCGACGGCGCGTTCAGCCTCGGCCGCAACCTCACCGCCGAGGCGAGCGACGCGAGCGCCAACCTCGACCGCGTCCTGCTCGGCCCGGTCGCCGCCCAGGCGCGGGCCGCCGCCCCGGTACGCCGCCGGGCGGGCGCGGCTGCCGTGGCCGCCGTCGATCCCCGGGGCGGCGGTGTTCCCGTCGCCTGGACCGGGTTCCTGCTGCGCTCCCGGGTGGTCACCGACTACCCGGGGCTCGGCGTGAACGTCTACCCCCGGGGCGCGACCCCGGGCGACACCCCGGACGGCAAGGGCATCGTGCTGCTGCCGGTGCGCCGGCTCGACCGGCTCGGTCCGGCCGGCGACACGCTGCTCTGCCTGGTCGAGGGCGACGCCTACCGCGTCGACGTGCACGAGGCGCCCGAACTGCTGCACTACGGCATTGACGGGTACGCCCCGCCCGCGGGGGACGGCGCGCCCGCGGCGGTGAAGAAGCTGCACACGTTCACGGTCGGGCCGGGCGGCGCGATCACGATCTCGAAGGACGACATCGTCACGGTCGACATCGCGACGAGCTTCCGTACCCGGTCGCCCCGGGTGCTGCGGTTCGACGTGCTCGCCGCGGCGATCGCGGCGGCGAACAAGGTGGGCCGCGTCAACGCCGCCGAGCTGGGGTTCGAGATGACCGAGGGAGTCGGGATGGTCAGCTTCGTCAACAGTGACGCGCCGTGAAGGCGATCGTGCCGCTCAACGTCGCGGCGCTGCGCGTCTCCGCGACCGACGCGACGAACGTCACGCCGGGGTCCGGCTTCGCCGGCCGCACCGCGGCCTTCGACCTGCTGCCGCACGGCACGGACGCCACCCAGGCAAGCACCGGCGACACGGTGTGGCTGCCGCTGAACGACGGCGGGACGCCTTCCGTCGCCCTGGAGCCGGGCATCCACCTGCACTGGGAGCTGCCCGATTTCTTCAAGCGCGGCCGCCAGGACCCCGACACCGGCGCGATCGTCTTCCCGCCCGTGCCCACCCGCTGGCTCGTGGTGCGCTCGCTGAGCAGCTACGACGCCGCGGCCGGCGGGTATGCCGCGACGCGGTGCGCGAGCTGGGTGGTGGAAAGCGACTACCTGGCGCCGACGCTGCGCCCGGACAGCCACGGCATCGTCAGGCCCGCCGCCACCGTCCCGCTGACCGCGCCGGGCAGCGACGCCCCCTTCATGTTCATGGGACGGGTGGTCGACGCCGCGAGCTGGGATCCGGCGGCCGAGCGCGCGCAGGACTACCTCCCGCACTACCGTGGCCCCGGCGGGACACCGTACTACCTCACCTCGATCGGCTTCGTGGGCGCCGCGTTCGGCGGCTACTACCCCGACTGCCGCAGCGTCTTCGGCTTCTGGGACACGTTCGCCGACGTGCCCGACGTGTACGCGGCGGTCACCGGCAGCGACCCGGTCAAGTTCCGGGTGAGCTACCAGGTGATCGGCTGGCTGCCTGACCCGGCGGCCGACCCGCTCGCCACCCTCGCCGCGACGGTCACCCGGCAGTACGACGAGTACGTGGCGCAGTGCGCGCGCCAGCTCGTGCCGGCCGCCAGGAAGCCGGCCGAGGTGTTCGCCAGCATCACCACCGCCGAGTTCGGCTGGGAGTTCAGCGACAGCGCGATCTCGTGCACGCTCGGGCCCGACGGCAAGATCGCCAGCATCGAGGTGCCCGATGCCACGCTGTGCGCCGGGGTCGCCCAGGAGGTGGTGTGGGACCAGCTCGACCCAGCGGCCGACACGCCGTTCCTCGCGCCGCCCGGCGGCGCGGGGCCGTGGCCCGCCCAGGTGCAGGTAGCCGTCGGCAACACCACCGTGCAGGCGGTGTCCGCCCTGATCAAGAGCCACCTCGACGCGCCGGGCGGCGCCCCGGTGCTGGCCAGCTACGAGACCCTGCTCGACGCGCTGCAGCTCGGGCTGCTGCGCGACCTCGAGGGCCAGGGTAACTCGCTCGCCACGCTGGAGCAGGCGCTGCACGCCAACGCGTTCTCCTCGGTCGACGGCGGCCGTCAGTGGTCGATCCAGACCAAGGCGGCGCCGGACAGCCAGGCCTCCGTCCAGCTGACGTTGCCGCTCACGCTGGCCGAGCAGCTTTCCGCGCTGAACACCGCGCAGCTCGGCTACGACCAGGCCCGCCGCGGCCTCGCCGCGGCTCGCCAGCAGCTGTTCATGGACTGGGTCATCTGGGTCAAGCAGTTGCTGCTCAAGCCGCCCCGCGGCTACCTGGTGGACACCGGCGCGCTCGGCGGCTTTCTCGCGACATCCTCGGCGGGCGAACTGCGCGCGGTCACCAGCGCGGGCGCCGCCGCCGGGCTGCTGCACTACCAGACCGACCCGTTGACCGGCCGGATCACCGGCGTCACGACGGGGAGCGGGCCGGACACGCTGGCCGGCCGGGTAGCGAGCGGCTACCAGGCGGTCGCCGCCGCGCTAGCCGCCCTGCCCGACGACTGGGAGCTTGACGCCGTCCCCGCGACGCCGTTCTGGATGCCGACCGACCCGGTGCTGCTGCTGGAGGGCGACAGGATCGAACCGGTGCGCAGGAACGGGCCCGCCGCCACCATCGCGGTGCGCACCGACCGCGAGCTGATCGGCGTCCTTGCCTTGGCCGGGGCGGCCAGTGCGACGGTCCCGGCCAGCGCGCTGCCCGGGCTGCCCGCCCCGCCGGGCCCGCTGCCGGCCGCCGCCGCCGCGGCCGCCCTGATCGGCGAGG
>DAHWEX010000783.1 GCA_027326205.1 Actinomycetota bacterium | reverse complement strand
GCACGGACTCGGGGACCGGCGGTACGTGGTCGCCACCCTGCACCGGCCGGCGAACGTCGACTCGCCCGATCGCGCCCGGGAGCTCGTCAGTGCCCTGCACGAGGTCGCGGCCGAGCTCGACGTGATCATCCCGCTGCACCCGCGCGGCCGGGCCACCCTGACCGGCGCCGGTCTCCTCGACGCGGAACGCGTGCACGTGGTGGATCCGCTCGGCTACACCGAGTTCATGTCGCTGGTGCGCGGGGCGGCGGCGATCGTGACCGATTCGGGCGGCGTGCAGGAGGAGACTACGCTGCTGCGCGTGCCCTGCCTCACCCTGCGGCCGAACACCGAGCGGCCGATCACGATCACCAGCGGCTCCAACCGGCTCGTCACCCGCGGCGAGCTGGCGGCCGCGGTGCTGAAGGCCTGCGACGACGGCCCCTACTCCGGCGAGCTGCCCCCGCTGTGGGACGGCCAGGCCGGACCGCGGATCGCCCGGATCGTCACGTCCTGGCTGGCGCAGCGATGAGCGGCACGCCGTCCCCGGTGGACGGGGACCTGGCGGCGACCGGGGGAACCGCGGCACCGTTCGGCATGACCGGAACCCCGGCCGCTGACGACGCGAGCATCGGCGGGGACCTTAACCACGGGGACCCCGACCACGGGGAGCCGGGCGAGGACGCGGGCGCCGCCGCCGAGCGGGAGCGGCTGTCGCGGCAGCTGCGCGACACCCGCGTGCAGCTCGCCATGACGCAGACGCGGCTGACGGCCCTGGAGCAGTCGGCGACGATGCGGTTCGGCCGCACGATCGCGAACGCCGCCAAGAAGCCGTGGCCGCGCGGCGCGCTGCTCCCCCGCGACCTGTACAAGCTGTGGAAGGACCGGGGAGCGCCGAAGAGCGGCGCGGCCAACGCCGCCAACGCCCTCGCCCAGGCGCAGCTCGCCGACCTGAAGGGAACGGGCGGGCGGTTCCTGTCGCAGCTCACCGCGCCCGGGGCGCTGTCGCTCGGCGACCCGGCCCTGGCGCTGGCCGGCGGCGTGGCGAGCGCGCCGAGCCTGGTGATCGCCGGCGCGATCAGCGCGCTCGGCTGCGCCACCCTCGCGCCCGACGCCGTGGTCCACCCGCTGCTGCCGCACGACGCGGACATCGTGGTGGAGGCCACCGGCGCGGACGTCGTCGTGGTCCAGGCCTCCGCGCTGCTGCCCGGCGAGCCGTGGGCGCACGCCACCGACCCGGCGGCCGCTGACCGGGGCCGCCGGCTGGCCCGGATGATTGTCATGGCCCGCGCGCTCGGCAAGCCGGTGGTCCTGGTCAGGGACGTGCCGCACTCGCTGATGCCCGGCATCGGCTGGCTCGCCGCGAGCTGCGACGCGGTGATCGACGGCGGGCTCGGCGTGCAGCTCGCCCGGTTCAGCCCGCTCGGCGTGAGCGGCGCGCGGCCGACCGCCCCCGTCTACGCCGGGGCGCGCGACCCCCGGGAGGCCCCCGCGGCGCGCGCGCTGCTCGACGAGCTGACCTCCGGCGGCGGGCCGGTCACGCTGGCCGGCGCGCGGTCCTGGCGGTCGCTGCCCGCGCTCTACCGGGAGCACGCGGTGTTCGTCACCGCGTCCGCGGCCCAGGCGCTCGAGCAGGCCGCGAGCGGGGCGCGGGTGATCGGGCCGCTCGGCTCGGGCACGGACGCGGCCTCGGTGCGGGCCGAGCTCGCGGCGGCGCGCACGGCCCCGCCGCTGACGCACGCCGAGCTCCGGCCGCGGCTGCGGGAGATCTTCCTCGGCTCCGCGACCCCGGCGCGGCTCGCCGCGCTGGTGAAGGCCGCCGAGCTGCCCGGTGCGCTCGTCGGCGGGCGGCAGATCGCGGTCCTGGTGTCGCTGGCCGGCCCGGGGCGGGCCGGCGCGGCGCAGGACGCCGCGGTGCGAGCGGCCCGGCTGGCCGACGCGCTGCTCGCCCAGCGGCTGCGGCCCGACGAGGTGATCGCCGGCTGCGACGCCGACGCGGCCGAGGCCGTGCGGGGCGCCTTCGGGGCGCTTCGCGGCGCGGGGATCCGCGTCGTCGTCACCGAGACAGCCGGGGCGCAGCCCGCCGGGCGGTCCGGCGCCGACTGGGCGCGGCCGCTCGCGCGGCTGGCCAGGTCGCCGTGGCTGGCGCCGCTGGCCGCCGACGGGGGGCAGCCGGAGCATTACCTGCTCGACCTGGCCTGCGCGCGGGAGTGCGCCCAGGCGGACGCCGTCGCCCTGTCTTCCGGGAAGCCCGGTGCCGCGACGGACTACGAGTTCACCCGGTGGCTTGAGGAGCCGGCCCTCGTCCGGGCACCGCTCCTCGCCCCGGGCGGACCTTCGGCCAGCGAATGGGGCAGCCACGGGCTGCGGCTGTTCACGATCGCCGGCTAGCAGCGTTTACATCGCGAAATATAGAAATATAAGCATCAGGACAAGGAGCGTCAGGCATTGGCCGGATCCAGACCAAGCGCGCTGGTCTACGGTGACGTTGACCTGAACCTGCTCGACGGCTCGGCCATCTGGCTGCAGTCGGTCACGCAGGCCCTGGTCGCCGCCGGGTGCGCGGTCACCCTGGTGCTCAAGGCACCGGTCCGCACCGACCGGCTCGTCGCGCCGCTGCGGGGCATCCCCGAGGTGACGATCAGGTCTCCGCACGCCGAGGGGCTGCTGCCCGGGCTGACCGAGGCCTCGCTGACCGTGCCGCAGGCGATCGGCGTCCTCGCCGCCGTGGACAAGGCCGCGCCGCACGACCTCGTCGTGCTGCGCGGACGCGCGCTGGTGTCGGCCGCGGCCGCAGACGGCTCCTTCGACGGGCGGCTCTGGTCGTACCTGACCGACGTCCCGCAGGCGGTCCCCGCGGTAACCCCCAAGGCCGCCGAGGACCTCGCGATGATCGCCCGCGCGTCCAGGTACCTGCTGTGCCAGACCGAGGAGCTGCGCTGCTTCCTCGAGGGCTCGGTCGCCGCCGCCTGCGGCAAGTCGGTGCTGTTCCCGCCGGTGCTGCCCGCACTCGACATCCGCCGGGATCCGGGGCGGAAGGTCGCGCCGCCCGGCACCCCGCTCAAGCTCGTCTACACCGGGAAGTTCGCGCCCCGGTGGAACACCCTGGAGATGACCTCGCTGCCCGCCCTGCTGGCCGCGCGCGGGGTCGACGCCGAGGTGCACATGGTCGGCGACAAGGTGCACAACGACCCGCGTGACCCCACCTACTTCAAGCGGATGCGCGGGGCGCTCGGCGAGGTCGGGGCGCCGGCGGTGCCCGGGGTGAGCTGGCACGGCGGGCAGCCGCGGGCCGAGGCGATGCGGCTGGCGGCCGCCGGGGACGTGGGCCTGTCGTGGCGGCACCCCGAGCTCGACGCCTCGCTTGAGCTGTCCACCAAGGTGCTGGAGTTCGGCCAGCTCGGGCTGCCGGTGATCCTCAACCGGACCCCGATGCACGAGGCGCTGCTCGGCGCGGACTATCCGCTGTTCGCCGCGTCGCTCGACGACGTGGCCGACGTCGCGGCATCGGTGCTCGACCCGGCCGTCTTCGAGCTGGCCGCGTCGCGGACTTCCGCCGCCGCGGCGTCCTTCGCCCTCGACCGGGCCGCCGGGCGGCTGCGGACCTACCTGGCGCGCGCGGTGTCCCCCGCCCTTCCCGCTGGCGCCCGCGCTCCGCTGCGGGTCGTGATCGCCGGGCACGACCTGAAGTTCTTCGGCTCGCTCCTCACGCACTTCCGGCTGCAGCCCGACCTGGAGATCCGGGTAGACCAGTGGGCGGCGCTCGGCGAGCACGACGAGTCCGTGTCGCGCTCGCTCGCGGAGTGGGCGGACGTGATCATCTGCGAGTGGTGCGGCCCGAACGCCGTCTGGTACTCGCGGAACAAGCGCCGCTCCGCCCGGCTCATCGTCCGCCTGCACCGGTTCGAGCTGAACTCGCCGTACCCGGGCCAGGTGAAGATCGGCAACGTGGACCAGGTGGTCTGCGTGTCCGACTACTACCAGCGGCTCACCCGGGAGAAGACCGGCTGGCCGGCCAGCAAGATCGTCACGGTGCCCAACGTGCTCGACGTGCTGCAGTTCGACCGGCCCAAGCTGGAGGGCGCCCGGTTCCACCTTGGCATGACCAGCATGGTGGACATGCGCAAGCGCGTCGACCTGGCGCTTGACGTGCTCGAGGAACTGCGCCGCGACGACGACCGGTACCAGCTCTTCATCAAGTCCGGCATGCCGTGGGAGCTGTGGTGGGTGTGGCAGCACCAGGAGCAGCGCCGCCACTACTTCGAGGCGTTCCGCCGGGTGCAGCGGTCCCCGCTGCTGCGCGGCGCGGTGGTGTTCGACGACGGCGGCCCCGACGTGGCCGCCTGGCTGCGCAGGGTCGGGTTCATCCTGTCCACCAGCGACGACGAGTCGTTCCACATGGCGCCCGCCGAGGGCATGGCGTCGCGGGCGGTGCCGGTGATCAGGCACTGGCCAGGCGCTGAGACGATCTACGACACCCGCTGGATCAGCGAGAGCCCGGCGGAGATGGCCGCGTCGATCACGGCGCTTTCTGCCCCCGCGGCGTGGGAAGAGGCGCGGCAGGCCGCGCACGAGCAGATCCGGGCGATCGACCTCGCCGCCGTCGGCGACACCTGGCTGAGCCTGATCCGCGGCGGCGGCGGCGCCGCGGCCGGCGGGCCCGCGGCCCTGTTGTCTGGTGCCAGCAGCGCCGGCTGAGACCGCGGTGTACTTCACCCTCGGGGTCAGCGCCCGCACGCCGGAGGCCTGCGCGGCGCTGACCGAACGCGCCCTGGCCGTGGACCCTTCGGTCATGCCGATGCCGGGTCCCGCCGCGGTGGCGTGGCGGTCAGCGGACGGGCGGGCGGCGCTGCTGCACTGGGGCGGTCCTGGCGGTCCTGGCGGGAATACCGGGGTATCGCGGGCCGGCACGATCTGGGCCGGAACCGAGGAGGCGCGCGACGGCCGCGCGCCGGTCGTCGCGCGCACCTCGGTCACCCGCGTCGACCCGGTGTACCTGGCGGAGCCGCCCGGTGCCGCGATCGTCGCGGACCGGGCCACCTGGGCCGCCTGGACGGCGTCCCGGCTGGGCGACCATGACCCGCTGCACGTCTGCGCGCTGCTCGGTCCCGGCTTCCCGCTCGGGTCGGTGACCCCGTTCGCCGGGGTGAGCGCCGTGGCGCCGGCCACGACGCTGCACCTGCTCGACGGCGCGGTGACCCGGGCCGCCGCCGGCCGCCCCCGGGAGAGCGCGGCCGGGGCCCGGGGCGTCGCGGAGGCGCTGACCGCCGCCGTCGCGCCGCTGCGGGACGCGGGGAGCCCGGTCGAGCTCAGCCTGACCGGCGGCAAGGACAGCCGGCTCGTCGCGGCCGCCCTCGTCAGGGCCGGCGTGCCGGTCGTGGCGCGGACCCACGGGTTCGACGATCACCCGGACGTCGTGGTGGCCGCGGAGATCGCCCGCCGGCTCGGCATCGAGCACGTCGTGCGGACGCCCGCCGCGCCGGGGCAGCGGGTCGACGTGCTCGGCCGGATCCGCGCGACCGTGCTCGTCGCCGACGGAATGCTCTCCGCGTTCGAGAACGTCGGCCGCCCCGACCCCGCCGCCGCCCCGGCGCTCACCGCGGGCGGGCACGGCGGCGAACTGCTGCGCGGCGGCTACGCCGAGACGGCGGGCCGGGGCGCCGCCCCGGGCGGACTGCGCCGGGTCCTGTCGCCCGCGCGCCGCGCCGCCCGCTCCGCCGAGTTGCTGCGCCGCCTCACCACGAAGCACCTCGGCCTGGCCCGGCGCGGGCCCGCCGCCGCCTACGCCGCCTCGCTGGCCTCCTGGACGCCGTCCCTGGCCCGGCACCCGCTGCAGGCCCTCGATGACTTCTACCTGGTCAACCGCGCGGGCCGCTGGTCGGCGGCCGCCCGGCAGGCCTACCTGCTGCGCGAGCGCCTCGCCCAGCCGCTCTTCGACGACCGGGTCGTCCGCGCCGCCCGTGCCGTGCCGCTGGCCGACCGGGTCAGCGGCGCGCTCTGCGCCGCCGTGCTCGCCGAGCTGTCCCCGGTCCTGGCCGGCGTCCCGCTCGCCGGGAAGCCGCCGGCCGGGGCCGCTCCCTTCGACTGGCGCCGCCAGTACGGCGAGGCGGTCACCACGTTCCTGCGCGGCTACGTTCTCGACCTGGGTCTCGCCGGCGGGCTGTTCGACGTGGTGAGCCTGCCAGCCGCGGAGAAGCTGCTCACCCCGCCGCACGCCGACCGCGCCACGGTCTGGGCCCTGGCCACCGCCGCCTGCCTGTTCTCCGGCGACTACCGCAACGCCCGCGAGCCTTCCGCGCAGCTAGCGGTGAGCTGACCATGCGCCCCGGAGGGCGTCTTCGTCAGCCGCGACCGTACAGGTGCTCGGCCTGCCAGAAGTAGACGATGCCGAGGACGAAGAACCCGGCGCCCCAGGCGAGGGCGGCGATCCACAGGTCGCTGTTGGTGGCGAGGGGATGGCAGTAGGCCTGCAGCGCGTTGTTCGCCACGCCGGGATGGCCCGGGAAGTTCGTCCCGCCCGGGTCGCGGATGAACAGGCTGCACAGCTGCGCGTTGAACGGCTTGGTGCCCGCCGAGTTGGCCCGGTAGGACGACATGAACGCGTCCCGGACCAGCGAGATGAAGACCGCCGGCGGGTTGAGCGTCAGGACCAGCTTCTCCCAGGTGTGGTGCAGGCGCGAGGTCAGGGTGATGACCAGGTACATGACCCCGCAGAAGTAGCGGGTGATCCGCAGGAAGAACGGGATCAGCTCGGACACGTCGGCCATCGCGCCGCCGAGCCGGGCCACTACCAGCGCCGCCCCGACGTTGAACAGCGTCTGCAGCAAGATCGCCGGGATGAGCAGCAGCCAGTACACGCTGAGCGGCTCGCCGGTCGCCAGCATGATGACGGCGAGCACGCCCATGCCCACCAGCATCTGCTGCAGTTCCACGATCACGTACGCGAGCGGCAGCGCGGCGCGCGGGAAGTACAGGGCACGGATCAGCTGCAGGTTCGCGCGCATCACGTTCGAGCCGGTGACGATGGACCGCTCGGTGAACGCGAACACGAACACTCCGGCCATCAGGAACGCCGGGTAGTTCGACACGCCCTTCTGCGCCCCGAATATGACGCCGAAGATCAGGTAGTAGACGCCGGCGTTCAGCACCGGGGTCAGCACTTGCCACAGCTGGCCGAGCTTCGCGTCGGTGTACATCGAGACGTTGCGCGCGGTCGCGTAGCCGGTGATGAAGTGCCTGCGCTGCCAGAGCGAAACCAGGTACGCCGCCAGCGTCGGGCGCGCGCCGGAGAGCTTCAGCCCGTACTGCCGGGCGAGCTCGCCCAGGTTCTGCTCGGGCACCCGGGGCGCGTCCGGCGTGATGACCGCACCCGCCTGCAGGGTGCCCGGCGCGCTGATCTGCCCCCGTGCGCTGTTCTGACCGCTGTTGTCCACGACCGGGAAGTCTATTGGACGCCCTGTGGAGATCCGCCATCGACGGGGCTGTTGCGGCCAATCCGAAATCCGTTGCCCCACGTACCCGTGAGCTGTTAACGATATCGTTAACAGCTCACCAGACTTGCCCGGCGGACGCGGCCCCTACAGGCCGGACTCGGGGGTCCTGACGAGGATCCGGCGGCAGCCCTCGTCGTGCCGGACCACCTCGTCGGCCGCGGCGGCACGGATCTCGTTCAGCTCGACGGTGGACAGCATCTCCCGGCAGCCGCCGCACTGGCCGCGGCGCAGCGCTGCGGCGCCAAGGCCGCCGGACGAGGCGCGGACCTTGTCGTACAGGGCGACGAGGTCGGCGGGCAGGTCGGCGACGACGGCGACGCGGGCGGCGGCGGCCTTGGCCGTCTGCTCCTCGATCTCCGCGACCGCCGCGTCCCTGCGGGCGGCCGCGGCGGCCTCGTCGGCGCCGACCGTCTCCCCTTCGGCGGCCGCGCCGTCGCGCAGCGCCTGGGCGGACTCGCGGCGCTCCATCAGCTCCAGGACGACCTCTTCGAGGTCGCCCTGGCGTTTCCTGAGCGAGGTGACCTCGGCCTGCAGCGACTCAAGCTCGCGGGCGTTCGAGACCTGGCCCGCGTCGAGCCGCTGGTTGTCCCGGTCGATCCGCACCCGGACCTGGTCCACGTCCTTCTCCGCGCGCGCGAGGTCGCGGTCCAGGTCGGCCAGGTCGGTGTCCGCGATCGTGATCGCGTCCCTGATCTTCGCCGCGCGCTCGCTCAGCTGGGCGAGTTCCGCGTTTTCCGGCAGGGTGCGCCGCCGGTGGCCGAGCCGGCCAAGCTCGGTGTCCAGGTCGGCTAGTTCGAGCAGCCGCAGCTGCGCCTCGGGAGATGCCTTCACGAACGGCTACTCTAGTCCTGGTTGCCGCGGTGAACACCGCGACCGGCGCGGTCATCAGCCAGCGGATCCGCCGCAACGACTCCGCCGCCTTCACGGAGTTCCTCTCCATGCTCGACCAGCGCACCGCCCCCGGCCTGCGCATCCACCTGATCATGGACAACGGCTCCAGCCACACGTCGAAGGCGACCCGGGCGCGGATCGCCGCGCACCCCAGGTTCACGGTCACGCACGCCCCGAAGCACGCCTCCTGGCTGAACGTCATCGAGCAGTGGTTCAGCTTTCTCACCAGGAAGCTCCTGCGCCGCGGCAGCTTCGAATCCCAGGAAGACCTGGACAGGCAGGTCACCGCAAGACGCTGCTGTTCACCTGCGGCTGGATGATCACCGGAAGCGACGAGGCAGCGATCATGGCCGCCCCCGGCCAGGCATGGAAGCCCGGCGTCCGCCAGGACGGCACCGCCGAGGACGACAAGGACGTCGCCGAGATCACCGGCCTGCTGTCCCGGGCGGAGAACTGGCCGGACGGGCTCCACTGGATCGCCCGCCGGGTGAAGCCGTCGCGCCGCCACAAGAAGAACATGACCTCACTACGAGAAAAAGACCGGCTGGAAGTACTCGATCACCCGCACGAACGTGCCGGACACCGGGATCCCGGGCATGCCCGGCAGCCATCACCCGCAGTTCATCGACCTCCTGCACCGCGACCACGCCACCGTCGAAACCGACGGCGTCCGCACCGCGAAGGCCATGGGGCTCCGCGATCTCCCGTCGAAGGCTTGGCAGGTCAACAAGGGCTGGGTCCTCGCCGCGAACATCGCCGCCGACCTCACCTCCTGGGCAAGGCTCCTCGGCCTCCACGACCAGCCTGACCTGCGGGATGCCGAGCCGGACACGCTCCGCTACCGGATCTGGCACATCCCCGAAAGGCCCACTCCCCCAGGCACCCATACTCCGACGCTAGAGATATCCAAGCCGTCAGTTGCCGATCATCCCGCCGCGCTGGGTTCCAGGACAGTGGATGTGGTCGTTCACGAGTCGTAGACTGAGTAGTTCCCGACGCGGACCCACACGACGACAGTCTCTCCGTTCACTTCGACCAGCCGGAACAGCGCCCGGCCATCGGGTGAGGCGAAGCTCCAGGTCATCGAGTAGTTCGCGCCGATTCGATGAATGCGCAAGGCTCTCGGCCAGGGCACCGTACCTGTGTGCGCCCCCGCGTCCAGTGCCGGGCGGAGGAGAGTATTCACCGCCTGCACGAACAGCTTGCGGTGTTCCGTCGGAAGCCGCCGCAGGTCGATGAGGAAGCCCGCGGTGCGGACGTACTTCACTCCGGCAGGCCGAGGTCGGCCAGCAGTGCGTCCATCGACTCATAGGCGTTGCCCTCGGGGACGTCGCCACCGGGCCGTGACGGGTACCTGGCCTCGTACACGGCCCAGTACAGCTCAGCCTCGCGCTGTTCCAGTGCCTTCAGGGCGCGGTACTCCTCCAGGGGCACCACGACGGCCTCGACCTGGCCCGCACGAGTGATCACCTGATGGTCTCCAACGTCAGCGTTAAAGTTCAGGGGATTCTCGGTCATGTAACTACGTTACCCGGGTGTCCGGAGCCTCGCAGAGGCGCTAGCCAGGAAGAACCAGCCGATCAGACAGAACCCGAAGTCGTTCGGCATAGATCTCATCGAGCCGGGATATAACCAGCGGGCGCACGCTGTTGCCGCTTAGGTGATCACCGCGCGGCACCGCAACATCGTCCTGCTCGTCGCCGACTGCTACTTCATGGAGATGCTCGACGGGACGAACATTGCAGTTCATGAAATGTAGACGACGGTCAACAGCCGCACTATGGCGCCGCTGCCAGGAATACCGCCCACCTCAACGGGATCGAAGTTACCCGTGCAGCCAGCCACCCGCCTGCCGGTGCCGGAGGATACGTCCATGAGAATCCGAAGCCGCCACGAGCTGGCAGGGGTATCCGACCCCGCCTGGCCGCACGTCCGGCAACTCGTGGCAGAGGCAGCGGTACCGGTCCGGGTAATACCGCCACGAGACCCACATGAAACGGCCACGGCACTATTCCGGCTGCAGGTCACCACCCACTCCACTCTCGGAGCGCTCGCCGCCAACTGCGGGGCGGTCTTCGTCGACGGCGGCTGGCTGCGCCTGCTCGGCTCGGGCGTCGAAGGGCTGCCCAGCCTGCCGGAGGCGAACGGGCTCGGAGAACCCACCGAGACAAGCGGCCCGCTGGGACACCTGGTCATCGGCTACGACGTTCTCGGTGGCACCTTCGCGGTCAACGGACACGGGCTGCCCGCCGAACCGGGCGAGGTCTGCTATTTCGGCCCGGACACCCTGAGCTGGTCGCCGATCGGCATCCCCGGGCACTCCGCCCTGCTGCGGTGGGCCATCGCGGGCGGGCTGGCTAAG
>DAHWEX010000781.1 GCA_027326205.1 Actinomycetota bacterium | reverse complement strand
CCGGCCAGCCTGCCAGCCAGCTGCTGGCTCCGGTCGAGGAGACGCTGCGGGCCGAGTTCCTGGTGGAGGTGGCCGACGGGCTGGCTTTCCGCCATGACTTGCTCCGGCAGGCGGTGTATGCGGACCTGCCCGCCTCGGTGCGGGCAGCGCTGCACCGGGACGCGGCCGGCGCCCTGCGCCGGACCGGTGCGCCGCTCATCCGGATCGCGGGCCAGCTGGCAATCGTCGCCAGGCCGGGCGACGAGGAGGCGGTTACCGCCCTGCTCGCAGCGGCCACGCAACTGCTCGGCTCCGCTCCCAGGGCAGCCGCGGACATGTCGCTGACCGCCCTGAACGTGCTCGGCGACCGCGACGACCGCCGGCCAGGGACCCTGCTCACCGCGGTCCACGCGCTGTCGCTGGCCGGGCGCGGTGCTGACGCATTCGCCCTGGCCGAACGCCACCTCGCCCAGCGCACGCTGCCTGTCCGGGTCGAGGCTGAACTGCAGCTTGAGCTGCGCGAGGCGTGGGCATTCGACCGCCAGCAGGCCTACCCTTCCGCGCTGCCCAGGCACTTGCGCACCGATCCGGCGGTCGCTCCGGCCGTCCTCGCCACCGCGCTGGCCTGCGAGCAGGTGAACGCGATCTGGGAGGGCCGCGGCGACCAGGCCGACGAGGCGTTCGATGTCGCGCTCCAGGCCCTGGGCGATGACAGCCGGTCGTTCGACTTCACCACCATCATCTATCTCCGGGTGCTCAACTCCATGCTCCGCGGGCGCATGGCCGAGGCACCGCAGCGGGCCGAGGCCGGGATCGCGGCTGCCCGGCGGCGCGAGCAGCCGCGCAGTTCCGGGATCCACGAGGCCATCGTCGCCGTGGCGCTCGGGGTAAACGGCCGGTACCGGGAGGCCCTGTCGATGCTGCAGGTGGCCGTCGCGGCGGCCGAAGCGGCCGGGCGGGCGGACTTCCTGGTGCACTGCCAGTGGCTGCGAGCCTCCTACCTGCTGCAACAGGGCCGGCTTGATGACGCCTGCGGCGAGGCTCGTACCGCGGTCGCGACGGCGGAGCAGCTCAACTACGCCGGGCACCGCTCGCACGCTCTTACCATCCTCGCCGAGGCGGCACTGCGCCAAGGCAACACGGAGGCTGCGCACGCGGCGCTCGCCCAGTTCGGCTCGCCGGAAGAGACCGGGCTGCTCTTTGACCGGTACTGGGTCGCGGCCCTCGCCGCGGACTCCCGCGGCGACACCGCCGGCGCGTCCCGGGCGTTGCAGCCGATCTGCGGCCAGGTGGGGGCGGGCTGCTACGCCATCGGAATCACGCAGCATCACCGGCTGCCGCAGCTGCTGCGGATCGCGCTGCGCGGCGGGGAAACCTCGGCGGCGGCCATCCTCGCAGCCGGGGCGCAGGATCTAGCGCGCCAGAACCCGCAGGCCAGCTCGCTCGTCGCCGCCGGCTGCCACGCGCAGGGCCTGCTCGAGCACGATCAGGGGCTCCTTCTCGAAGCGGTGCGGCAGGCGGAGCGCAGCGAGGCCCCGCTGATTGAGGCGGCCGCCCGCGAGGATCTCGCCAGAGTCCAGACTGGCGCGGCGGCGGTCGGGCAGCTGGAGCGGGCCTACGCCATCTACGTGCAGGCCAGCGCGCACCATGACACCGCGCGGGTTCGCTCCGCGCTGCGCGGGCACGGCGTGCGGAAGCGTCAGGCCAGCGTCCGCCGTCCGCAGCAGGGCTGGGGCAGCCTTACCGCCGCCGAGCTGGACGTAGTGGACCTGGTGGCCCGGGGGCTGACCAACCGGGAAGCCGCCGCCAAGCTGTTCCTGTCGCCGGAGACCATCAACACCCATCTGCGGCACGCCTTCGGCAAGCTCGGCATCCGGTCCCGGGTGGAGCTGGCCCGGCTCGCGGTGCAGCGGGCGCGAACGTAACACGGCACCCGCGCAGCCGGCAGGCCACGCACCTGGTCCTCCCGACGGTGATCACCTTCCCCAGCGTCCTGGCTCCGCGGCCGGTGCCGGCCGCGAATCGTGAGCGCTGCGGTGGCGGTCCTGCCCCCGGCCTCGCCCGGCCAGCCGCGCGGGCCACCAGGCGTGTTCGCCGATGATGAGGAGGCTGGCGGGGACAAGCACGGTGCGGACGAGCAGGGTGTCGAGCAGGACACCGAGGGCGACGGCGCTGCCGACCTCGGCGACGGAGACGTCGGGGAGCCGGGCGAGGGCGGCGAAAGTGCCGGCCATGACGATGCCGGCGGCGGTGATCACGCCCCCGGTGACGCCGAGTCCCCGCAGTATGCCCGGCCGGGTGCCGATCTGCCCCGCCTCTTCCCGGATCCGGGCGCTCATGAAGATGCTGTAGTCCACCCCGAGTGCGACCAGGAAGATGAAGATGTACATGGGAAGCTGCGACTCGATGCCGGAATAGCCGAAGCCGTAGCGCCACAGCACGCTCGACAGGCCGAAGGCGGCCGCGAAGCTGAGCGCGGTGGCGGCGATGAGCACGAGCGGGGCGACGACCGCGCGCAGCAGCAGCGCGATGATCACGCCGATCACGACCAGGAAGAGCGAGATCAGCCGCAGGGTGTCGCGGTCAGCCGACCGGGTGATGTCGTACTGGACGGCCGGGTCGCCGCCGACCAGCGACCCGGGCGCGTCGCGGCCAAGCTGGCTGCGCAGGCTCACGACCGCGGCCGACCCGCTCGCCCCGTAGGGCGGCACGGACAAGATGACCGAGTAGCTGGCGTACCCTCCGACCGGACTGCCCGGCACCACCGCGGCGACGTCCGCCGTGGCCCGTGCCGCCGCGGCGGCCGCACCCGCCTCGTTCGGCGGGGCCAGGACGGCCAGCGGCGCGCTCACCCCCGCCCCGTAGTGCTCGGTGAGCAGCTGAGCGCCGGTGACGCTGCCGGGATGCCCTTTCACCTCGGCCAGGGGGTCGTTGTCGATGTGCAGGGCAGCCAGGCCGGCCACGGCGGCGCCCAGGAGCACCACCGCGGCCAGGGCGACCGGCACGGGGCGGCTGGCGACCCGGGCGCCGATGCCCGACCACAGGCGGGACTCCTCACGCCCCTGCTGGAGGTAGCGGGGGATGCGCGGCCAGAAGACGGCCCGCCCGGCGATGAGGAGCAGCGCGGGCAGGAGGGAGACCTGGGCGAGCAGGGCGGCGGCGATGCTGACGGCGCCGACCGGGCCCAGGCCGTGCAGGGCGGCCGACTGCGCCGCCAGCAGGCAGATCATGGCGCAGGTGACGGTGCCGGCAGAGGCCAGCAGGGTGGGCAGGGTCGCTCGCAGCGCGGCGGCCATCGCGTCCTCGGTGGCGGCGTGGCTGCGCAGCTCTTCCCGGTAACGGTGGATGAGCAGCAGTGCGTAGTCCGTGGCCGCGCCGAGGACCAGGACCCGCAGGATCGAGGACGACAGCGTGCTGACGGTGAGCCCCGTGCCGGCGAGCCCGTGCGCGGCGGCCTCGGCGACGACGATGGCCCCGAGCGCACCGAGCAGGGGCAGCAGCCACAGGAGGGGACTGCGGTAGACGGCGATGAGGATGACCATGATGATCGCCAGGGCGGTGAGCAGCAGGGCGTTCTGGGCGCTGCCGCTGACGCCGCTGTCCGCGTTCACCGCGGCCGAGCCGGTCACGGCGACCCGCAGGCCATCGCCGGCCTGGCTGGCCGGCCCGTTGACCGCCTGGCGGATGGCCTGCACCGCTGCGGTGTCTGTGCTGGTCTGGCCGCTGCCCGGGGCCGTGACGTCCGCGGTGAACTCATCGGCCTGCCCGTCGGCCGACCGCTGCGCCCGGCCGGGAGCGCCGAGTCCGTGGACATGACCGGAAAGGCCTGCCACCGCGCCGCGGGCGGCGGCCACCGCGGTCAGGTCCGCGGCCGTCAGCCCGCCGCGGCGGGCGAACACCACCGCGGCCGCGTCGACGTCAGGCTGGCCCGGTGCCTGCTCGAGCTGGACCACCCGCGTGGAAGGCGCCGAGGCGGGCAGGTTGGCCACGGCGGTGCCGTTGGTCGCATCGGACAGGCCGCGGGCCAGCGGGTAGAGGACCACGAGAACGAGCACCCACGCGATCAGCACCGGCCAGCGCAGCCGGCGCAACGTGGACGCGAACCTGCTGGCCGACGCCGCCCGGCCCGGCAGCCGGGAATCCGGGGAACGTGACATCTGGAACCTCTTTCGGTGGGTCATGCTCAAACCTCTGGAAAACCGGCGGCTGGGAGCCGGGCAACCGGGCTGATCTGCTTATCCCTGACCTGTGCAGACACAGCGTCCCCGAGACGGCTCAGGCCGCCTGGAGGCGCTGGCGCCTTCGCTATCAGGCTCGCGGGATACGACCTGTTCGCGAAGCTCGGCGCCGCGCGCGGGGGTGAACGGCGCAATGACCTCTACCGTCAGCAATTCCTCCTGGGACCATGGAGGCCAGTCTGCGGTGCGCGCCGTCGGCATCGCATCACCCGATCACGTGATTTCCTAGCCCGCACCGCTCTCGGCGCGGGACAACCGGGTGTCGCGGACTGAGACGCGCTATGGCGCCGCTCCCGTTCAGTCTGTCGTGGGGCGGCCGCATGAGCACCGCGGTTGACGGTCGCCGGCTGGCGCACCACGATGGTGGCGACCAGGACTTAGCAGGAGGGCAGCCCGTGATCCTGATTAACATCAAGATGCAGATCCGGCCGGAGAAGACGGACGAGTGGCTGGCGGTGGCCGACGCCTACGCCAAGGACGTCAACTCCGAGGAGGGCTGCCTGTTCTTTCAGTTCTCCCGGAGCCTTACCGACGACAACGAGTTCGTCTGCATCGAGGGGTTCAAGGACGCCGACGCGGGCGCCGCGCACGTGAAGCAGCCCTACGTGAAGCGGTTCTTCGAGGTCACGCCCGACCTGGTGGCCACGCAGCCGCAGATCATCTACGTCGACACCCCGCACGGCGGCTTCGGCCCGATGGGCGAGATCCAGCCGCGCTGACCCCGGGCGCGCCCGCCGGTGCGCGCGGCCGCGGCGGTCATGGCTCCATGATCGCGGTGGGAAGGCTCTAGCCCGCCGGCCCGGCACCCGGAAATGCGGTGGCCGGGCGCGGGCGGACGGTGATAGGGCTGTCCCATGGCTTCCACGATGATCGCGGTTGACGGCGGGGACGTCTGGGCGGACGACAGCGGGGGTGACGGGCCGCCGCTGGTGCTGCTGCATCCCGGGGTCGGTGACTCGCGGATCTGGGCGCCGGTGCTCGCGCCGCTCACCGCCAGGTACCGGGTGATCAGGTACGACGCGCGGGGCTTCGGGCAGTCGCCCGCGGCCACCGGGAACTACTCGCTGCTGCGCGACCTCATCGCGGTGCTCGACCACGTCGGGGTTGCCCGGGCGGCGTTCGTCGGGTGCAGCCAGGGCGGTGCCAGTTCGCTCGGGCTGGCGATCGAGCAGCCGGAGCGGGTGTCCGCGCTGGTGCTGCTCTGCCCGGGCATTCCCGGTTTCCCGATGACCGAGGAAGAACAGGCCGCGCTGATCGGGCAGGAGGCGGCGGCCGAGATCGACGCCGAGTTCAAGCGGGCCCTGGCGGCGGGAGACATCGACGGCATCGCCGCCGTGGCCCGGCGGATGTGGGCCGCCGCCGGGGATACGCCGGAGGTCGTGGAGCAGACCCGCTCCGCCGCCCGCGCCTGGCTGTCGGCCGCCGACTTCGAAGAGGAGGCCCCGGTCTTCGGCCGGCTCGGCGAGATCGCGGTCCCCGCCGCGCTCATGGTCGGGGACAAGGACTTCCCGCCGCTCGTCGAGTCGAACCGGCAGGCCGCCGCCCGGATCCCGGGCTGCGAGTTCCTGTTCGTGCCCGGTCTCGACCACTTCCCGCCGCTGCGCGAGCCCGGTCTCGTGCTTGACCTGATCACCCGCACGCTCGCCCGGGCCGGCTATTAGGGCGCCAGGCGGCCGACGCCAGGCCGGCCGGGTGGCCGGGGGGCATGCGGTGGCAGGCCAGTTGGGTCGTCACGGCCAGCAGGCCGCCCAACTGCTCGTCGGTCACGTTCGCCAGGCTGGCCGCGCGGCCGCCCCGCGCGCACCAGTCATCCGACTGGCCTCACACCGGTTGCCTGAGTCATACGACTAGGCCGGGGCCGGCCCGCGAACGCCGAGGCGCTCCAGCCGGGGGCCGCTGAAGCGGCCCTCGGGGTCGAGGCGCTCGAACAGGTTCCGCGCGTCGGCGAGCCGGGGGTAGCGCTCCGCCACCTGGGCGGCCGTCACGTGGGAGACCTTCCCCCAGTGCGGGCGCGGCGCGAACGGCTCAAGGGCCGCCTCGACGTGCTTGAGCACGGCGTCCACCTCGTCCGGCGCGTTGCGCCAGGTGAAGTGGATCGCCATGGTCTCGCGCCGGTAGGAGCCGCTGAGCCACAGGTCGTCCGGCGCCGTGCAGCGGATCTCGGAGATCATCAGCAGCGGGGTGACCCGGTCCGCCAGTCGCCGCACCGCGGCCAGGGCCGCCGCGCCGTCCCGGCGGTCGACGAAGTACTCCGACTGGATCTCGTCCCCGTTGCTCGGCGTGGAGTCGAGCCGGAAGTGCGGGAGGCCCTGCGCCCACGGCCCGGCGACGCCGCGGGCCGTCAGGTTGTCGGCGGGGGCGTCGATGAACCGGACCGGCCCTGGATCGCGGCGGGCGCCGAAGAACTCCTCGGGCACCGCCGCCCGCGCGTCCCGCACCCGGCGCTTCACCCAGGCGGCTTGCAGCGCCTGGCCGCTCCAGTCGGTGAACAGGCTCACGCTGTAGGCGGAGTCGAGGATGGCGTCCAGGTCCCGCAGCGCCCTATCCCACGGCAGGTGCGGGTACGCGTCCTGTCTGACCAGGTAAGTCGGCTGAATGTCCAGGGTGACGCGCACCACGATCCCGAATGCCCCGAGGCCGACGGCCATCCCGGCGAAACCGGGCGCCGTCCGGTCCGCCTGCCGCAGGCCGCCGTCGGCGGCCACGTACTGCAGGCCGGCGACGGCGGCGGACAGGACCTGGTTGCGGTGGCCGGACCCGTGGGTGCCGGTCGCGGTCGCCCCGGCCACCGAGATGTGCGGCAGCGAGCCGAGGTTGCCGAGCGCCCAGC
The DNA here is from genome assembly GCA_027326205.1 of Actinomycetota bacterium. GTDB lineage: Bacteria > Actinomycetota > Actinomycetes > Streptosporangiales > Streptosporangiaceae > Trebonia. The sequence goes on along the minus strand of DAHWEX010000781.1, from coordinate 2,642 downwards.
CGCGCTCCTGCAGCCAGGCGGCGAGCGCGCCGTAGGACATCCCGGCCCCGGCGGTGACCGTGCGGCTGGCCGCGTCGATCACCGGGCCGGGCGCGATCCCGGCCACGGAGACGAGCGTGTCCCCGTTGTCCGCCAGGTCGTTGAAGGAGTGCCTGGTGCCGAGGGCCCGGATGCGGCCGCCTTCGGCCGCGGCTTTGACGACTGCCTGCTGGACCTCGTCGACCGTTCGCGCGCGGACCAGGTGCCGCGCGGTGAACTGATAGGTCCCGGACCAGTTCCTGAGCTCTGCTGCCACGGAAGCCAGCATAGGCAGGCCGGCGTCCCGGCCGCTTGGCGCCGTCATAGCATCGAGGTATGCGTGCGATCGTCTATGCGGAAAAAGGCCCGTCCAGCGTCCTGCGCCTCGTCGAGCGGCCGGTTCCCGAACCAGGGCCCGGTCAGGTCCGGGTGCGGCTCGTGCGGGCGGGCGTGAACCCGACCGACTGGAAGGCACGGGCCGGCACGGCGTCGGACCTGGAGTTCGCCGAGGTGACCCCGGGACAGGACGGCGCGGGCATCGTCGACGCGCTCGGCGCGGGCGTGGCCGGCCTGCGGCCCGGCGACCCCGTGTGGCTTTTCCTCGCACAGCACGGCTCGCCCCACGGCACGGCCGCCGAGTATTCCGTGCTCGACCGGCGCCGGGTCGCGCTGCTGCCGTCCTCGCTGCCCGACGCGCTCGACCTCGGGGCCTGCCTCGGCGTGCCCGCGATCACCGCCCACCGGGCGCTCACCTCCGGCGCCCACGCGTCCCGGCTGGGCCCGGGCACCCTGACCGGCCAGGTCGTGCTCGTGCACGGCGGCGCGGGCGCGGTCGGCAACGCCGCCATTCAACTCGCCGCCTGGTCGGGGGCGATGGTGTGCGCCACGGTCAGCAGCGCGGAAAAGGGCGCCCTCGCGACGGCGGCCGGAGCGCACCATGTGGTCAACTACCGCGACCAGGACGCCGCGGCGGCGATCCGCGGGCTCGCCTCGGCCGGGGTCGACCTGATCGTCGAGGTCTCCCCCGCGGTCAACAACGACCTCGACCTCGCCGTGGCCCGGGGCGGCGCGACGATCGCGTTCTACGCCAATAACGGCGGCGACGCGTTCCGCGTGGACATCAGGAAGGCATTCGCCCTGAACCTGCGCTACCAGGGCCTGCTGCTCTACACCCTCGACCCGGACCTCCTGGCGGCCGCGGCGCAGGACGTGAGCGCGGCCGTCGCCGCCGGGGCGCTGCGGGCCGGGGAGAAGGCGGGCCTGCCGCTGCACCGCTACCCGCTCGAGGAGACCGCCGCGGCCCACGACGCGGTCGAGCGGGGCGCGGTCGGCAAGGTCCTAATCGACGTCGCGCCGGCCGGCTGATCCGGGGCCGGGGATCACGGTCATCAGCCCGAACGGTTCGTTGCTTCGCGCCCGCCCGCCGCTCCACCCACCCCGCCCAGCGCGCCCAGCGCGCCCACCCCGCCCAGCGCGCCGCGCCAGTTGCTGTTATCCCAGAACCCGCCGGATGAATGTGCCGTTGCTGTCGCTATAGCGACGGCCTTCTGGTTAGCACATGCGTTCGAAGATTCTTTTGCGGTGTCGTTGTCTGCCGCGGGGGCGGTTGCCCGCGCGGCTACTGCGGCGGCCAGTGCGGTGACGATGCTCGGGGTGGCGTCGGTGATGGTGGCGCGGATGGTCATCTGGCCCTGGTCGGCGCGGTAGGTGCAGTGGATCTCGAACGCGGCGGCCAGGGCCTCGCGGATGTCGTCGGGTGCCTCGATCAGCAGGGCTGGCGCGTAGGGGAGCTGGGCGATCAGGTCGGCGTCGGTGACCGTGCTCGCCTGGGCGGCCAGGCCGTCGAACTCGGCTTGCAGGGCGGCGGTGTCGTCGAACAGCTCGTTGAAGCGCTCGCGGATCCGCTGCCGGTAGGCGGTCGACGACGGGGAGCTGGCGTCGCCGAGGTCGGCGAGTTCGGTCATCAGGCCCTTCTGCGCCGCTTCGTTGCGGGCGATGCGGCGGGTGAGGTCGGCGGCGCGGGCTTCGCGGTTCGCCTGCTCTTCGGCGGCGGTCTTGGGGAGCCGGTCGGCGAGCATGGCGGCCCGGTCGTGGCCGAGGGCGTACTTGTCGAGGAACCCGGAGATCGCGGTGGTGATGGCGTCCTCGCGGACCGAGGCGCGGACGTGGCCGGGACAGCGGCGCGTGTCGCGGGGGTTCTTCGCCGACCAGGGGCAGACGTAGTAGGTGTAGGTGTAGCTGCCGGGGTCGTGGTAGCCGGGGCGGGTGATGCCGGTCATCCGCCGCCCGCACTGGGCGCAGTGGATCCGCGACCGCAGCGCGTACCGGCGGCCCTTGGTCCGGGTCGGCACCTCCGGGTCCCGCACCCCGCTGTGCTTCTCGCCGACCTTCTGCGCGGCTTCCCAGGTCTCGCGGGTAACGAGGGCGGGGTGGGACGGCTGGTCTGACCAGGTCCACTCCGCCTGCGGAACGTCGCGGACCTTGCGCTGCCCGGCGCGGTGGGACTTGCCGGTGTTCTTGGTGCGGCCGTAGACCATGTGGCCGGTGTACTTGGGGTTGGCCAGGATCTGGTACACGCTCTGGTCGGTCCAGTGGTCGCCCCGGGGCGGCGGGCAGGCGGCCGG
>DAHWEX010000778.1 GCA_027326205.1 Actinomycetota bacterium | reverse complement strand
ACCCGCGTACGGCCGCGCGTCCGCCGTTGCCGTTGCGGTCAGGCCTGCCGCTTCAGTGACTGCGCCGTCACCGCGTCCAGCGGCGGGAGGCCGGCGACGTACCGTTCAAGCTCGGTGAGCGAACTCGCGGTCAGCAGCCGGGTCTCCGCGCCATCGCCGGCGCACTCGCCGGCAAACCCTGGCTACCGCCACTCCCCGCCATCAACTGACGCCAGCTCCCGGCCCCCGTGAATGGACACAGTTAATCCGCTGCCAGGTGCCTCCGTGCTGGGCCCGTACCTGTGTCCGTACTGGGCCCGTACTGGGTCCGTACTGGGCCCGCCCGAGCATGGGAAAGTCGGCTATTGTCGTCATAGCATCCGGTTGCTGACATTCATGGAGCGGTGCGGTGGCGAGCATGGCACCAGGGCAGTACGAGTCGCGGGAGCAGGACGGCGGCGGCCTCGCGCCGCTGCCGGCTCGGCCAGCCGACGATGCCAGTGACCGGAGCGGAAGGGCGCTCGTTGAGGAGTTCCTCGATTCGAATGGCGCCTGGTAATGGACGCGGACATCTCGTCGCTCTTCGACGAGGACGCGACGCCGCCCTTCCTCGCCCAGCGCGAGTTCTTCGTTCCGGCACCGAGCAGGGATGGGTCTCCCACCGGACGCGAGCGGGCAGGCGGAGTCATCCTGCACAAGCCGGTGGCCGCGGTCTTGCTCCCCTCCGACTTTCCCCCGCTGTCGCGGCGACGCCCTGACTTCGGCGGGCTGCGGCACCTGCTCATCCGGTTTGGTTTCATGCTCGACCGACTGCCGCCGCAGCACGCCTACCATTCGGCCACGCTGACGGTCACCCTCGACGACTCCCGGGCTGTGGTTCTCGCGCAGAACCCCTCCCTGGTGACTACCAAGGCCGAGACCTTCGACAGCAGCACGACCGAGTTGTCCGCCGCACTCGACCGCCTGGCCAAACTCGGCGCGCAGCGAACGAGGACAACGCAGCGGACCCATCTGGACATCAGGCCCGTGATCACGGCGGAAAACCGCGGGCCGGCCGACTTTGGCTGGCACTACCAGGCGCAAGACGACGCACCGCTGCTCCCGCAGGTAGAGTCCGCGAGGGCGGTGATTGAACTCCCGCGCGACGTTACCGAGCTAACGGGAACACTCAGCGCCGAAGCGGTTGTCTCTTTCCGCCGCTTCGGGGTATTCGAGAAGTCGCGGACCCTCCCGATCGCGCCTGGCGTGCCCTTCCGGCTGGCACTCGGCCCCGCGGCCTGACCGCCGTCTGACCGTCCTGCACGGGCACCGGCTCAGCTGGTACTGAGCTGCCGCGAGAAGAGTTGCGGGACCTCGTAGTCCACCATGGTCTCCGCATCGGACTCCAGCAGCGCGGGTGCCGTCTTGAAGGCCTGCGGCACCGTTGCCCCGCCGAAGATCGCCTGGTAGAAGCCGACGCTGAACCTGACCGCAGCGACGTCGCCGATGGGATAGCGCATGCCGATGGCGTGCTCGATGGCGTCGCTGGCTGTGTCGCTGGAGTCGCGAACGACGGCCCTGGCCAGGCCCTGCGAGTGGCAGGCGTTGACGAGCACGCACCGGATCGTGTCGTTGAGTGCCTTGAAAAGCTTGGCAAGGCCGGCCGGCTCGACGGGCTTGCTGTAACCAAGCTCGTCCTCGACGTAGATGCGGCCCGTCTCGTCGCCATGCCCAGAGAAATGCACGATCTGCGGCTTGTACCGGTACAGTGCCCGATTGATGTCGGGAAGCTGCACCGCGACTTGGGACTCTAGCCGGAACTCATCCCGATTCACGCTGAGCCAAAGCTCTTGCTCGATCAGCCTGAGTTCCTGGTCAAGGCGAAGCTCCTTCAGGTTCCGCGGATTCGCGGTCAGGAACAGCACGGTCCGCACCGGCTCGCGGGGCCGTGTGACGGCAGTGGCTACGGTGGATGACACGGGGGCGTGCTGCGCTGCGTCCGCGTCCTGCGTCACCGGCACGTGCAGTTGCTCTTTCAGGGGTATGCGACGCGACAAACCTGACCCGTCGGCATAGCTGTAGGTCAGGCAGACGGTGAACGGGACAAGCCCAACATCGTGCGACCTGGCGTCGAACCGCAGCCTTGCGGCCTTGCCGCCGGGCAGGGCCGCGATCCTGCCCAACTTGGGGTTGGTCTCTACCGAGCCGACGATCTCAACCGACACGTCGCTGACGGTGACACCGGACGGGTTTCTCACCAAGATCGGCAACTGCGCCCACTCGCCGGCGAGCAGCCCTGCGCCTTCGCGCTCGACCTTGAGCTCAGGCGCCGGGATCAGCACGGACACGGGAACCGGGCCGGGAACGCGGCCCGGGTTCGCGGCAACGAGCACCGCGCGCCAGTCCCGGTCGCGGACCGGCCAGTCATCCTCGTCGCGATAGGAGAAATTCGGGCTGGTGAGGGCATACTCGCCTGCTTCGGCAGGCTCGACGGTCACCGACCGGACGGTGTGCGCGCCGGGCCCGATCACCGGGATGTCGATCCTGTCCCCGCCGCTCACGAGCCTCAGCCCGGGCGGCATCCCTAGCGTGAACACGACCTTCCGGCAGGAGCCGGCCCCGGTGTTGGTGAACCGGATATCCAGCCGGGTCCGCTGGCCGGCGACCAGGCGCAGCGGCGTAACCGAGATGGCGATCATCGTCCCCCTGCTGCCCTGGCACGGACCTGCTGGCCCTGCTGAACGGGCTGGCGGTTCTGGCCAGCTCCGCCAGCGGGAACCGGCTGACCGGGTTGCGGCGCGACCTGAGCCCTCTTGGGGTCCGTCCATCCGTGATACCGAGCGGCGCCGCGATGGTATCCCTCGGCACAGGACGGGCAGTGCATGGCCGCCCGCGATACTGGCTCCTCCGTGGCGTCGAACGCGTCATCGGCCGCGATCGTCACCCCGTCCCGCGCGCAGACCGGCATCCCGCAGTGGTGACACACGAAGAGTTCCACTTCTTGCCATGGCTCGCCGTTGACCCCGCAGATCACGTTCACGATCAGCTGCTCCCTAGTCCCTCTAGAGTCCCTCGAGCTCGTCTCTTATCCGGGCCACGATCCCCGCGTGGGTCTCTTCCCTGATCCGGCCGGCAAGCACTGCGGCGTCGGCGTCCCGCAACTGCTGGATCAGCTCTGCCTTGCGGGCCTGATTCTCGTCCGCATTCCCGTTCGGAGACGCGGCAGGCGGCTCCTCGTCCACGATCACGGCGTCTACCACGATCGGATCGTGCGCGAAGCGGTTCTCGCGCGTATAGCCGTCAGCGCGCGGGTAGCTCTCAGGCGCGGGCGCCTCGATGGCTTCCGCGCCGCCCATGCTCGCCGCGAGCCGGTGCAGCAGACCAGTCACCTGCTCGTGTAGCTCGTCCCACCGCTCTTCGATCATCTTCTGCTGAGTCAGTCCGGGATCGTTGGCGTACGTTCCGTTGACGGTTACCTGGGCGGTCGTCCGTCCACGGAGCGGGACGTCGGAAGCGAACTCCACGCCACGCAGGTTGATGTCAAAGCCGATGGGAAACACCCCGTAGTACCACCGGCCGGCGATGTCCCAGACTCGCTTGACGATCTCTCCGTCGGGCTCGTATCCGGGTTGCGGGTCGTGCTCAACGACGGACTTGACGTAGTAGTGCTTCCTGCTGATGAGGTTTGTCAGCTCGGCGACTGTCTGGAAGTTGGGGACCACGCCGTAGAACGTGTCGTCATCGGACCGGTAGGCATTCTGCGGTGCCTCTGCGTCACCGGGCTGGCTCTCCTCGGCTTCACGCGCCAGCCGGGCGTTGCTCTGCTTGGGGACCGACCAGCGTTCCTGGTAGCGGATGGAATCCAGGCCGATGCTGAACCGGACGGTGACTTCGGTCCGCACCTTTACCTCGGGCTGCTGCCGCGCGCGGCCACCGCCGGGAAGGTAGATGTCTACCCCCTCGACACCGGACAGCGTGGCGGCTGATGCGCGGTCGCCGGGACTCGGCTGCTCGAAGATCGCGGTCAGTGTCCCCGCGAACTGCGGGTCCGCCTGTCCGGGTGACTGGGGGGTGTCGTGAGCAGGGAGTACGGCGTTTTCGAAGCTGAGCCTGAGCATCCGGCTCTTGGCGCCGCGCAGCACCGCCTGCCGCTGTGGCACGCCTCCGTCGCCCTCCGGCGGGAGCTGCCTCCAGCGGACGACCCGCCGCCCTTTCCGTCCGGAGTCGATCGTCGCGCCGCCTGGTGCCGGCTGCACCGCGCCCCATGCGGCGGGAACCTCAAGTTCGACCAAGTCGAAACGCACGAGGTTGAGTTCGCGCGTCTCGGGGCCAAGGTCATTCCAGTGCACGTCGATCTCAAGCGTCTTGCAGTCCGACGAAGGGACTATCGAGGGAACGATCCACAGCGGGATTTCATCGGGGGCGTTGGCCGCTTGCACCTCGTAGCGGGCCGAGAAGATCCACTCACCCGGCGGGTGGCCGGGAAGATCATGAAATAGCGGATGATCGGCGGCTGCCCCGCCGGCGAAGGCAATGCCCTTCCCGTCGGCGAGCACGGTGTCCTGCCCCGCCGCGAAGCGGAGTCCCGCGGTGCCCCTGATCATCGCAGATCCCGCATTAAACGGAACGGGCTCGTCTCCCTGCAGCCGGTACTTCTTTCGGTACCGTTTCCGGTAGAGATGCAGCCACTCCTGCCCGCCGTTCGCCGACATGTCGAAGGTGATCGTGCCGGCGACCGGACCGTCTACGGTGCTGCGGTACACCCCGTCGGCAAAGTTGACCTGGCCGCTCAGTCGCTCGACTATTTCCACCGTGTTCACATGCGGAAACACCGGCAGTTGCGGCAGGGACACCTGACCCGGAGAACTCGGCCCGCTGCTGAAGCGCTCAAGGAGCAGCGTCCACAACCCCACGCTGTGGTCGTGCTCCGCACAGTGGTATACGGCACCGCGCCGGGGATCACTTTGCTTTAGCCAGCTGAATTCCCTGCTCCTCGGCTTAGCCGAGCCGTCCGAGCCACTGTTCGTTTGGTTGAAGGCGTCGCTGCTGTGCGTCGCGCACATCGGCTTGCCGCAATGGTGGCACAGGCTAAAGATCTCAGTCGAGCCGCACTCATGGCACCTGACCGCAGGACCGCGGTCGACCAACGTCTCGGTGGGCACGCGATCCCTCACAATCCCTGTTGGTACTGGAAGCGTTCGCGCAGCGCCTGCTGCAGGTGGTTCATCTCGTAAGCCAGGACGGCGTGATCGCGGTGCAGCATGCCGAGCACGGACACCCGCATGCGCCCGCTCTCCCTGCCGAAGGTCACCTTGGTCTGGCCGGCACCCTTAAGGCTTTCCTGGTCGACGGAGTACTTCCAGCCGTCCACCGCGATAAGCAGGGTGAGCCAACTGGTTCCTTCCTGACGTGTTGCCCGCAGGAGCCACCTCGGGCTGTCGGAACTCGACTGGTTACCGGGGTCCGCCCGCCACTCAGTTTCGAAATTTGATGTGTTGAGTATGGTGACGATATCGGTAATTCGGTGCTCATCAGGGATAACGCCATCGAATATGTACTGCTGGTACGGCCTGAACTCTCGTTTCGAGAACTCGTCGGTCACAAAGAATGTCGTGTCGACGCTGAGGCGCGTTGTCAGCTTCGGCTGCCATGGCTTCCGGTTCTGCGACTGCTCCCCGGCCTGCTGTCGCGGCTGACGCTGCCAGTCTCCGGTAGCGTCGAAAAGCCACGCCTCAAGGCCGGACAGCAGGTAGCCGTCGATCTCCACTTCCGCGTGCATCGCGAGCGTCTGCCTTTGGAAACGCTCGCGGTTCACGAAGAGCTCGCCGGGGTGCGTGATGTTGAGGCGCATCACAACGCTGCTGAAGACGCGGGTGCCGGGACTGCCCTCCAAGGCGGCGCCCTCGTGCACCGGGACCGATTCCCGCGCCAGGCGCCCCTTGTCGGGGTTGTAGCGGACCGCGTGCGGCTTGTCTTCCGGCACTTCGTTGTCGGTGTTGCCGCGTTGACCGCGCCCGGGCTTCGCCGCATCGCGTTCGCGTTGCGTGGTGCCGCGCTCGAGCTGGACGCTGTGCAGTGAGGTGATAACGGGCCAGTCAACCGATACGAGCTTCACCGTCGGGAGGGGGACCGCGCTGCCCTGCTTGACCGGGATCGCGAGACGCACCGTGATGCTCATCTCGAGGCCGCCGGTGAAGCGCGCGGCTCGCATCAGCCAGTTGATGGCCAGACCCAGGTCCACGCGCCCCAGTTGGGCTAGCTGGTCGATCGCATGCAACTGCACGGAGTCCGGGTCATAGAGCCCGACCTCCAGCCAGATCGGATAGACCTCCGGCGCGTCGGGTCGGTAGTCGTATCCCACGACGCAGGTGCCCCTGTCGTCGGTCAACTGCTCAAGCGTGCCCGGGAGGGGCACCTCGAGGGGAATGACGCCAGCGCTGTTGTGCTGCCGCATCATGCCGCGCAGGTCGGTTTTCGTATGGTCGGCAAGCAGCAGATGGCCGATCACGACCCGTCCGGGACCGTTGCCCGGCGGAGCGCTGGTCCCGCACTCCACATCGCCGGCGGCCTGGCGGGTGAAGTAGTCCCGCCCGTCGAAGGGGACCGCTATCTCGATATGCCCCTCCGGCGAGCCGGCCTCCAGCGAGGGATTAGCCGAAATATCCTGCGTCACGGAATAGGTCTCGGCTATCTCCACCTTCTCGGGTATCGCCCGAGCGTACAGCTTGCCGTCACTGCGCGCCCGACGCGAGGACAGCATGGAGCGAGGCGTACTCCTTGGTATGGCCACGAGCCCTCGGCCCTCCCTCACGATCATCGTCAAGGTCGGCTGCTGCAAGCGCAACAGTTCGCGGGGCACGGCCAGGGCGGTCGGGCACACCGCAAGCAGCGAGCGACCCTTCGGCGCATTTAACTGCACAATGACAACAGCGTCAATAGCCACTGGAAGCACGCTATTAGCGCTTACCCGCAGGGTCCTGCGCAAAGAGGTCGTTCCCCTACACGTCGAATATTATTATGTGATGATATTTCCGCATTTCTGCAGCGAAAAGTGTCCTCGAGGATAGGAAAACCTAACCTTGAGGGTTATTCAGCGTCCGCCTGATAGTGGATCGTTAGGAGGCGCGGGGGCCTCGTAACGATCCACTATCACCAGCAGCAGGACTCCTCGCCCGCGCCGACGCCCCGGTCAGCGCGGAGTTGGCGAAGATCGCCGTG
>DAHWEX010000776.1 GCA_027326205.1 Actinomycetota bacterium | reverse complement strand
TCCCGCGTCAGGTACTCGGCCACGCTGGCCTGGGCGCTGACCAGGGCAAGGTGGTGGGCGACCATGTCGTGCAGGTCGCGGGCGATGCGCAGCCGCTCTTCGGTGACCTGCCGCTGGGTCTCCCGCTGGAACTCCCGGGTCCGGCGGGCCGTTCGCTCGCGCCGCAGGCTCACCACGACGCCGGCCGCGGTGGCGATGATCACCAGGTCGAACATCACCATGTCGGTGGCGACCAGGAATCCCGGCTGGGCGACGATGCCGACGGCGAGCAGCGCGACGGCCGCCAGTCCGCCCGCGGTCCAGCCGGCCGGCCAGTGGCGGCGGCTGGCGACCGTGAACGCGGCCACCATGGTGGCGATGGGCACCGGCTGGTAGGCCCCCATCGCGATCCCCGCGCTGGTGTACGTGCCCACGAACGGCAGCGCGGCCAGGTGCACGCACTCGGTCACGGTGGTGGCGGCGAGCGCCGGCAGCGGCCACCGGGTCCGGCCGAGCAGCGGCAGCCAGGCGGCGAAGGTGAGCAGGAGCACCGCCGTGCCCTGGTACGCGGGCCCGCCGCCGCGCCGGAAGGCCAGCGCCCCCAGCATGAACAGCAGCGCGACCGCGTCCACGGCGGCCGCCGCCACGGCGGGAGGCAGTTTTCCTCGGCGCCGGGCGGCGGTCCCGGCAGCCGCGGGCGGCCGCGGGCTGGCGTCCACGCTCACGATCTAATGATCGCCGACGGCCGCGGGTCCTCGCGGTGCGGCGCGGCCGGAGCCTCGATCGAAAGCCGCGGGGTGAGCCGCTCCGCCCAGCGCGGGTAGGCCCAGTTCCACCGCCCGGCCAGCTGCATCAGGGCCGGGACCAACGTCAGCCGGACCAGCAGGGCGTCGACGATGACGGAGACCGCCATGCCGACCCCGATCGAGGCGACGATCCGCTGGCCGCTGAACCCGAACGAGCCGAACACGCACACCATGATCGCCATCGCCATGCCGATGACCCGGGCGGTCTCGATGACCCCCCGCCGGATCGCCCCGGCGTTGTCCCCGGTCCGCTGCCACTCCTCGCGGATCCGGCTGAGCAGGAACACCTGGTAGTCAGTGGACAGGCCGAACACCACGCCGACGATGCACACCGGGATGATGAAGGAGACCGGCGCGGCCGACCCCACCCCGAACAGCGACGCACCCCAGCCGAACTGGAAGATCGCGGTGATCGCCCCCAGCCCCGCCAGTATCGAGCCCAGGCTGGTGAGCGCGCCGGTCAGCGGGATGAGGATGCTGCGGAACGCCAGCGCCAGCAGCGCGAACCCGAGCAGGCCGATCAGCACGAGGTACAGCGGCAGCTTGCTCATCAGCGCGCCGGACATGTCGATGGTCGACGCGGTCGTCCCGCCCACGTACACGTGCAGGCGCGTGCCTGCCTCGGCGGCCGGGATGACGTGGTGGCGCAACTGGGTCACCAGGTCGCTCGTCGCCACGGCCTGCGCGCTGGTCTTCGGCACGACCGTGATCACCTCCAGGCCATTGCCCGCCGACGCCGGGGCGGTCACCGAGGCGACGTCGCCGGCGGAAGGCAGTCGCGCCGCCAGCTTCGCGAGCGCCTGCCGGGACGCCGCGTCCGGGGCCTGGGCGACTAGCAGCAGCGGGGCATCGAAGCCCTGTCCGAAGCCGCCCGACATCACGTCGTAGTACGCGCGGGTGGACGATCCGGCCGGGTCGCTGCTGGAGTCGGCGGAACCGACCCGCATGCTCAGCACCGGAACGGCCAGCGCGACGACCGTCAGCAGGCTCAGGGCGACGGCGCGGCGGGGCGCGCGCTGGACCAGCCCGGCCCACCTGGCGGCCAGGGGGTGCCGTGCGGACCGGCTGCTGGCCAGCGCCCGGCGCCGACGGGACAGCACCCTGGTACCCAGGATGGCGAGCAGCGCGGGCAGCAGGGTCGTCGCCGAGGCCACTGTGAACAGCACGGTCACCGCCGCGGCCTCCGCCATGCCGGTCAGCAGGCTGAGGTTGACGACGACCATGCCGAGCAGGGCGGCGATGACCGTCACCCCGGCGAAGGCCACCGCCCGCCCCGAGGTGGTCAGCGCGGCCGCGATGGCGTCCGGTACGGACGCCCCGCCGAGCAGGGCCTTGCGGTAGCGGTTGACGATGAACAGGGCGTAGTCGATCCCCACGCCAAGCCCGATGAGGGTGCCCATGGTCAGGCTGGTGCTCGACAGGCTCACCACGTGGGAGCCGAGCAGCACCGCGAACGTTCCCGCCCCCACCCCGGTGATGCCGGTGATGACGGGCAGCGCCGCCGCCCACACCGAGCGGAACGCCAGCAGCAGGATCAGCAGGGCGGCCAGGATGCCGACCGCCTCGGTGCCCTCCGAGGCGCCCACCGCGGGGGTGAACGCCGCGCCGCCGGCCTGAACGTCGATGGCCGCGCTGCCCAGCTGCCCGGCCGCCGCCTCGACCGGCTTGACGTCCGCGCCCTTGGCCAGGGTCACGGTCGCGTAAGCGGTGTTCCCCGACGAGCTGACCTGGCCGGCGCCGGCCGGGCTGTACGGGCTGACGACCGCTTCCACGCCGGGCAGGTGCGCGACCCGGCCCAGCATCGCGGCCACGTCCCTCTCCACCCCCGGGCTGGTGATCGAGGCGCCGGCGACATGCCAGGCGATGTTCCCGGTGACCGTGGCGCCCGACGACACGAGGCCACCGTGACCTGCCTTGTCGAGCAGGCTGTAGGCGGTCGCGGACTCGCTGGCGGGCGTCTGGGTGGAATCGGTGAACCCCGATCCGAGCTTGACCGCCAGCCCCGTCAGGAGCAGCAGCGCGATAACCCAGCCGCCGAGGACGGTGAATCTCCTACGGGCGCACAATCGTGCGAGGCGCTCCACGGGATCCCCCTTCAGGTAGTCACGATCTGACCCCTTCAGCCTCGCCATCCGAACCCGGTAAATCGTCGGCCGAGCGCGGTCATTCCGCGTACCGCGGTCGCGGTACGCGGTACGCGGTTGGACGATTCGTCGAGGCTCCCGGGCGCGTCCGGCGCCGCCTCACGCCGGACGCGACTCGGCCGGGTGCTCGGCCACCGGGAGAACGACCTCGATGACCGTCCCGCGGCCTGGTTGCGAGGAGACCGTCAGCTGCCCGCCAGCGAGCGCCGCCCGCTCGTGCATGCCGGGCATGCCCAGGTGACCGGTGCCCCGCTGCGCGTCGACCGCTCCCGGGTCGAAGCCGCGGCCGTCGTCGGCCACGCGTATCCGCACCTCCCGGTCGGTGAACACGACCGTGACGGTGAGGTTCCCGGCGTCCGCGTGGCGGATGACGTTGTTCGCCGCTTCCTGGGTGACGCGGTAGGCGCTGAGCTCGAGATCGGGCGCGAGCCGCACCGGCTCGCCGCACACCATCAGGTCCGTGTGCAGGTCCGTGGCCTCGGCCACGTCCGCCAGGAACCCGCGCAGCGCGGCGACCAGGCCCAGTTGCTCAAGCGCGGCCGGGCGCAGCCCGGCCACGACCGCCCGGAGCCTCGCCGCGATGTCGAGGATCTGGTCGCGCGCCCCGGCCAGGCCATCGGGCCGCGCGGCCGGGTCCGCCTCCAGCCGTTCGATCATGCGGGCGAGGTGCACGAGCAGTTGCAGCGGCTCGTCATGCAGTTCCCGCGCGATACGCCGGCGTTCTTCCTCCTGCACCTTCAGCAGCAGCTCCGCGAACCGGTGCGCGCGGTCGCCCTCGACGCGATCCTCGGTGATGTCCTGCAGCACAAGCTGCCTGACGGGCTCCTGTCCCGGATTGGTCGGCACCTCGGCGACGTTCACCCGGTAGTAGCGGACGCCGGAGTCCGCGACGGGCATGGCGATCACCTGTCCCGGTCGTCCGGCGGCCAGGGCCGGGCCGCCGGCCAGGATCTCGCTGACCCCGCGGCCGACGATCGCGCCTCGCACCAGAGCCCGGGCCGCGGGGTTCGCGTCCAGGACGGTTCCCTGCTCGCTGGTGACCAGGATCGGGGCGGCGTTGGTATGAAACAGCTGCCGGTAGCGCGCCTCGGCGACCTGCTGCCCGGTGGCGGCGCGCTGTGCCCGGGCGTGCTCGGCCCGCTCCGCGTCGATGTGGTGACCCACGAACACCGCAACGACGATGACCAGCGCCAGTTCGATCAGGTCGTTGCCCGGGTGGCCCCGGTTGTCCGGCAGCAGCAGGTCGGGAAGCCAGAGCAGGGTCGCCCAGAGCGCGGTCGCCACCGAGCCTGACAGGCCGTAACGCAGCGCCGCGTAGCTGACCGGCGCGAGCAGCAGCGCCACCGGCACGCCCGCCGGTATGCTGCTCGGCTCGGCGGACAAGACGATGTCAAGTGCCAGGTGCGTCATCACCAGCCCGACCACGACGGCCTGGACCAGCCAGAACCGGAGATCGCGCAGCGGCGGGCGGAGCACCTGGCGCGCGATCGGCGACCATCGGCTCACGGGGGCGCTGGTCATCCCGGCTTGCCCCTGGCCTGCGGCTGGGTGAGCCGGTGGCTGACCGCGTAGAGCGCCGCCTCGGTGCGCGACCCCAGGCCCAGCTTGCCGAGCACACTGGACACGTGGCTCTCCACGGTGCGCAGGCCCAGCGCCAGGGTGCCGGCGATCTGCTTGTTCGACATGCCCTGGGCGATCAGCGCCAGCACTTCGCTCTCGCGCGCGGTGAGCGGGACCGCGGCGCTGTCCAGGCCGGACCGCCACCGGCGGGTCAGCCGCCGGGAGATCGACTCGTCGAGGACCAGGGCGCCGCCCGCTGCGGTGCGGACCGCGTCGACGAGCTCCCTGCCGCTCGCCGTCTTGAGCAGGTAGCCGGCCACGCCGGCCTCCAGCGCGCCGATCACGTAGGCGTAGTCGTCATAGGCGCTGAGGACAAGCACCCGGGTCGTGGCGGAGCGGGCCGCGATCTCGCGTGCCAGGGCGATGCCGTTCATACCAGGCAACTCCACGTCCACCAGCGCCACGTCCGGGTTCAGGGTACCGATCAGGTGGAGCGCCTGCTCTGCCGACGCGGCCTGGCCGACGACGGTCAGCCCGGGATCGCGCTCAAGCAGTTCGGCCGTGCCCTCGCGGACCAGCCTGTGATCCTCGACCACCAAAATGGCGATCGGCCGCCGCACCCCGGGTCCGGCCGGGACCAAGTCGCCGGCGGCGCCGGCCTGGCGCTCGTCAGCCATCGCGCCGCCCGGATGGCCAGCCGGCTCTGCTGCCGGGTTCTCGTTGCTCACGAGAACAAGGCTAGACCGCAACGCGCGGCCGGCGAACTACCCGGCGCCGGAGTGCCGGCGACCGGACCCGCGATGCCCGGGGGCGGGAATCACTGACCCGGCTGCGTGACTACCGAATGCCGCGGATCACGGCGAATGCCCGGCCGGCCTCCGTGGCCGCCCGGTTCTCAGCCGCCGGGGACAGGCCGATCCTGATGCCATGACGCCCGTAGACGTAGTCGCGGACATGTGGGCGGTAGTCGCCGCGGTCTGCCTGCTCAGCGTTGTCCTGCTGTTCCTGTCGTGGGCCGGCGCCTCGGCCCTGACCGTCGCCCGGGCCAGGCACCGGGCGAGACGGCCACCAGAACCGCTCGCCGGGCTCGCCCGCGG
>DAHWEX010000772.1 GCA_027326205.1 Actinomycetota bacterium | reverse complement strand
CGCGCGCAGCGCGCCGCCGAGTGACAGCGCGGCCTCGGTGATCGCGACGATCGCACCGGCCACCGCGTCGAGGCTGGCGGGCCGGCTGCCCCGCGCGCCGCGCAGCAGCGCCGACCCGCGCAGTTCCCCGAGCATCCGGCCGACCTCGCCGGCGCCGACCGGGAGCACCCGCAGGCTGGTGTCCTTGCGCACCTCCACCCACACGCCGCCCAGGCCGACCGCGAGCACCGGCCCGAACGTCGGGTCGACGCTCACCCCGGCGAGCAGTTCCACGCCGCCGCCGCGCATCGGCGTCACCAGCACGCCGTCGAGGGCGGCGCCGGGGACGGCCGTGCCGAGAAAGGCGGCGCCGGCGTCCGTCACCTTGGCGTAGGCGGCGCGCACCTCGGCCTCCGACGACAGGCCGAGGGCCACGCCGCCGATGTCCGACTTGTGGGTGATCCGCGCCGAGCAGATCTTCAGCGCCACCGGCAGCCCGACCCGCCGGGCGAGCTCGACCGCCTCGTCGGCGGAGCGGGCCAGGCCGCCGGGGACCACCGGGACCCCGGCCGAGGTCAGCAGTTCCCGCGCCTCCGCCTCCGACCAGGGGCCGCCCGCCGCGGCCCTGGCCGCCACACCGGCCAGGCCCGCCGTGCCGCGGTTCTCCAGCCAGCGCAGCGCCTTGCCGAGCGCGCCGATCCCCACGTCCATCCCGGGGAGCACGGACAGGTGGTGCGCCGCGAGCAGTTCCCGGCCCCAGCCGCCGAGGTCCACGCAGGTCGAACCGATCGGGATCACCGGGATGGGGGAGGACCTGATCTTCTCCGCCACCAGGCCGACCCGCCGCTCGATCCGGCTGGCCATGGCCTCGTCCGGCGGCCGCTCGTCGGGCAGGGTAAGCCCCGAGTACAGGACGAAGTCCAGGCCCGGGTCCTTGACCGCCGCGTCGAGCGCGTGGTCGATCGCCTGCAGCGCGTCGCGGCCGCCCGCGACGTTCGCGAGGCCGTAACCCGTGACGTCCAGGGGGTTCTTCGCGGTGGCGAACGGCGGGAGATGCGGGGCGATCTGAGCGCACGTCCGCGCCGCGAACGCCGGGATCTCGATGCCTTCCGCGGACGCGGTGTCCGCGATGATGTCGCACGCGCCGCCCGAGGCGGTGAGCACGCCCATCCGCCGGCCGCCCGGCCAGCGGTTGTAGCCGAGCAGCGCCGCCGTGGACAGCAGCGCCTCAAGGCTGGACACCCGGATCACGTTGAGCTGGCGCAGCGCCGCGTCGATCACCGCGTCGTCGCCGGCGACCGAGCCGGTGTGCGCGAGCGCCGCCTGCTGGCCGAGCGGGCTTGAGCCCACCTTCAGCGCCACGATCGGCTTGCCCGCGGCATCGGCCCGCCCGGCCATCCGGGCGAACCTCGCCGGGTCGCCGATCTCCTCCAGGAACAGCGCGATGACCTGGGTGGCCTCGTCTTCGATCAGGTACTCAAGGACATCGGTCGTCTTCATCATCGACTCGTTCCCCACCGAGGTGAGGATGCTGAGCCCGATGCCGTGGGCCTTGGTGAAGGCGAGCACGACGCTGGCCAGCGCGCCGCTCTGCAGCACGATGCCGACCGGCCCGGCCGCCAGCGGCGGCGGCAGGGTCAGCGCGTACGGGGCGGACCTGGTGTGCGCGTTGAGGAAACCCAGGCAGTTCGGCCCGAGCACGGTGACGTCGTTGGCCACCGCCCGGGCGACCATCGAGTCCTCGAGGGCCGCCCCCTCGTCGCCGACCTCCCGGTAGCCGGAGGCCAGGACGATCGCGTTCCTGACCCCGGCCGCGCCCATGTCGTCGAGCACGCCCTCCACGGCGGGCAGCGGGGCCAGGACGAACGCCAGGTCGACGGGCTCGTCCAGGTCGCGCAGGCTCGGCACCGCCGTTTTGCCGAACGCGGTCTTCGCCGTGGGGTGCACCGGGATCAGCGGGCCGGCGAAGCCGGTGGTCAGGCAACTGGTCACGATGAACCGGCCCCAGCCGGAGTTGTCCGACGCGCCCACCATCGCGATGCTCCGCGGCGCGAAGAACGACCGCAGTCGCGCCGGGGTCACCAGCGCCCGCGATGCCTGGTAGTTCGCCGCGTGCAGGTCAGCCATTGACCCGCGGCTCCTTCGGCAGCCCGAGCGCCCGTTCGCCGATGATGTTCCGCTGGATCTCGCTGGTGCCCGAGTAGATCGTGCCCGCCCGGCTGGACAGGAACACGCTCTGCCAGCCGCTGACCGGGTACCCCTCGCCGTCCGGCCGCAGCAGCCCGTCGCTGCCCTCGATCGCCATCGCGATCTCGCCGAGCTTCTTGTGGTACTCCGACCAGAACAGCTTGGCCACCGACGCCTCGGGGCCCGGCTGCTTGCCCGCCGCCACCTGGGCGAGGGTGCGCAGCCCGGCGAACCGCATGATCTCCACCTGGGTGTAGGCCCAGGCGAGCTGCTGCCGGATCAGCGGGTCGGTGTCCCTGCCCCGCTTGCGCGCGGTCTCGGCCAGTTCCCAGAACTCGCGCTCGTAGCCGAGGTGCTGGACGGTGGCGCGGCCGCCGCGCTCGTTGCCGAGCGTGGTCATCGCGACCTTCCAGCCGTTGCCGAGCCCGCCGATGACGTTGAACAGCGGCGCGCGCACCCCGTCGAGGAAGTCCTCGCAGAACTCGGCGGCGCCGGACATCTGCCGGACCGGCCGGTAGCTGACCTTCGGATCGGTGAAGTCGATGAGGACGAACGAGATGCCCGCATGCTTCTCGGCCGTCGGGTCGGTGCGGCACAGGACGAACATCTTGTTGGCCCGCGCGGCGCCCGACGTCCACAGTTTCTGCCCGGTGATGACGATCTCGTCACCGTCGACCTCGCCCTTGGTCTGCAGGCCGGCCAGATCCGACCCGGTGCCCGGCTCGGAGAAGCCCTGGCAGTAGACGTCCTCGCCGGTAATGATCCGGGGCAGGAAGTGAGCCTGCTGCTCCGGGGTGCCGTGC
>DAHWEX010000764.1 GCA_027326205.1 Actinomycetota bacterium | reverse complement strand
ACGACCCCGCGCACCGACTGGTAGGACCCGTGGGCGCGGTCCAGCGGCTCGCCGGCGTGCGGCCGCAGCAGCAGGCGGCCGAAGCCGGCCGTGCCAGGTTCCTGGTCGATCCCGAGCACGAACCGGTAGAGCCATTCGCCGACCGAGCCGAGTGAGTAGTGGTTGAACGAGTTCATCCACGCGGACTGGAAGCCGCGGGTCGCTGACCAGCCGTCCCAGCGCTCCCAGATCGTGGTCGCGCCCTGGTCCATCATGTAGCGCCAGGACGGGAACGACCGCTGGGCCAGCAGCCGGTAGGCGACGTCGGTGCGGCCGGCCGCGCTGAGCGCCGGGAGCAGGTAGCCGACGCCGACGAAGCCGGTGGTCAGGTGCCAGCCGGCCGCCTCGATCGCCGCGACCAGGTGATCGGCGGCGGCCTCCCGCAGCGGACCGGGGACCAGCCCCAGGTGCAGCCCGAGGACGTACGCGGTCTGCGTGCCCGAGGCCATCCGCCCGGCGGCGTCGACGAACTCCGCCGCGAAGGCCGCGCCGATCTTCGCCCGCAGCTCCCGGTACCGTCGCGCGTCACCGGGCCGCCCGGTCGCGTCGGCGATCTCGGCCATCAGGGCCGCGTCGTAGGCCCAGTAGGCGGTCGCGAGCAGCGGGTGCGGCGTCTGGTCGCCGTGCGGGGACAGCCAGTCGTTGTAGCTGTGGCCCAGCTCCCGGCTGCGCAGGTAGTCCGGGTTGCCGCGCTCGATGAACTCCATCCAGGCGGTCATCGCCCCGTAGTGCCGCTCCAGGACGCCCCGGTCGCCGTACATCTTCCACGAGGTCCACGGGACGATCACGCCCGCGTCGCCCCAGGCGGGCGCGCCCGCGCCGGGGAAGTTGAGCCGCGGTGCGATGTCGGTGAAGGCACCGGAGGGGAGCTGCGCCTCGGCCACGTCGTCCAGCCACTTGGCGAAGAAGGCAGCGACGTCGCGGTTGTAGCAGGCGGTGCGGGCGAAGATCTGCGCGTCGCCGAGCCAGCCCAGCCGCTCGTCCCGCTGCGGGCAGTCGGTCGGGATGTTGATGAAGTTGCCGCGCTGCCCCCAGTCGATGTTACGGAAGAGCTGGTCGAGCCACTCCTGCGAGGAGGAGAACGCGCCGGTCACCGGGATGTCGGAGTGCGCGACCCGGGCCACGATGTCGCCCGGTCCCGGCTCGCCCGGGTAGCCGCTGATCTCGGCGTACCGGAAGCCGTGCACGGTGAACCGCGGCTCGAGCACCGCCGGGCCGCCGGCCAGCACGTAGGAGTCGGCCTGCCGCGCGGTGCGCAGGTTGTCGGTGTACAGGCCGCCGTCGTCGCCGAGGACTTCGGCGTGCCGGACGGCGACCGTCGTGCCCGCCGGGCCGTCGGCCGCGATCCGGAGCCAGCCGGTCAGGTTCTGCCCGAAGTCGACGACCAGGGTGCCGTCGCCGCCCCGGGTGACGGCCACCGGGGCGATCTCCTGCGTGACGCGCACCGGCACGCCGGGGTCGGCGGCGATGACCCGGTCGTCCAGCGGCCGGCTCCGCACCGGGCGCCAGCCCGCGCCGCCGGCCGCTCCAGCGCCGTCCCAGCCGGGCAGCTCAAGCCGCAGGTCGTGCGCCTCCCCCATCAGCAGGTCGGCGTGCCTGATGGCCCCGGACCGGCCGGTCCACCGCTCGTCGCTCGGCACGCTGAGCGTGGTCCCGTCGGCGAGGGTGACGTCGAGCTGGGCGAGCAGTTCGGGCGCGGCGCCGTAGTGCGCGCCGGCCCGCTTGGCGTCGAAGCCGACGAAGCCGCAGTACCAGCCGTCGCCGAGGACCGCGCCGAGCACGTTCTCGCCCTCGCGGAGCAGCGCGGTCACGTCGTAGGTCTGGTAGAGCACCCGCTGGTCGTAGTCGGTCCAGCCGGGGCTGAGGTACGCGTCGCCGACCCGCTGCCCGTTGAGCCGCGCCTCGTACAGGCCGAGCGCGGTGACGCGCAGCCGGGCGCAGGCGACCGGCCCGGTCACGGTGAAGGAGCGCCGCAGGTGCGGGGCGGGGCGCACCGCGCTGGCCACCGGGTCGGGGCGGCCGGGCTGCGAGGGCGGGTCGAAGTGCTCGCGCAGCGGCCCGAGCCCGATCCAGCGGGCCGTCCAGTCCGCGGGGCCGACCTCGACCTCGAACGCGGCCGGGTCGCTCCACGGCGACGGCGTCCCGCCGGCGTCCCAGGTGCGCACCCGCCAGGCGTAGCGCCCGCCGCGGGTGAGCGGCGGGCCGCCGTAGGGCACGTCCGCGCAGTCCGCGGACGGCGTCTGCCCGCTGTCCCAGACCGGGGCGGCGTCCGGGTGAAAACCGGGACCGTCCGGGATCACCTGAACCTGGTAGGCCCGCTGCAGGCCGTCACCGGTGAGCCGCCAGCCGAACCGGACGCGGTCCGGGGCGATGCCAAGGGGGTTGTCCAGGTGCGCGCAGCGGAGGCTGACAGGCGTCACAGCTTTGTTGCTCCTTCGGTGAGTCCGGAGACGAAATAGCGCATGGTGAGTCCGACGAGGGCGAACATCGGCACGATCGCGATGACGAACGCGGCGAACACCGCGCCGCCGTTCGCCGTGTTCTGCCCGAGGCCGCCGATGAACTGCTGGACGCCCGCGGAGATCGTGATCTTCGCGGGGTCCTGGATGACGACCGTGGGCCACAGGTAGTCGCCCCAGACGTTGTTCATGACGAGGATCGCGCCGGTGAGCAGCACCGGCCGGGTCAGCGGCACGACGATCCGCGCGATCACCTGGCGTTCCGAGCAGCCGTCGACCCGGGCGCTCTCCAGCAGGTCACGCGGGATCTGCTCGAAGAAGCCGCGGAAGATCAGCACCAGCAGCGGCTGCGACCCGGCCGCGTACGGGAGGATCAGCGCCCACCAGGTGTTGAAGAAGTGCAGCTTCTGGATGGTGAGGAACAGCGGGATCAGGGTGAGCGTCCACGGGATGAGCAGCAGCGCCACGTAGGCGAGGAACAGCACGTTCTTGCCGCGGAAGCGCAACTGGGAGAACGAGTACGCGCCCAGCGCCGCGGCCGTCACGCCGATCACGATGGACGCCGCGGCCACGATGACCGTGTTCAGCAGCTGGTGCGACACCCCGGACCAGGCGAGCGAGTAGTTGCTCACGTCGAACTGGTTGAACAGGGCGAACACGCCGTTGCTGATGATGTTCTGCCCGGACTTGAGCGAGTTGGACAGGACGAAGATGAGCGGGAAGTAGGTGAGGACGACGATCACCGCGCCCGCGGCGGCGCTGACCAGCCAGTACCGCCGCCGCCTGGCGGCCGCCCCGGCCGGCCGCCGCCCGCGGGGTGCGGGCGGGCGGCCGGCGGGGGTGTCCACCGCTACCACCGAACGGGCCGTAGCTTCCACGGACCGCTCAGTACTGGCTGAGGTTGACGTGGTTGGCCGTCGCCCACTGCTGCGCGGCGCTGGTCAGCAGCGACTGCCACTGGCCGGAGAACGCGCTGAAGCTGAGCTGGCCGTCGAGGTACTCCTGCACCAGCCGCAGGCCCGAGTTGGTCGCCGCGGTGGACAGCACGTCGTCGAGCATCACGTCGACCACGGTGCCGACCTTGCTGGACGGAACCAGGCTGCTCAGGCCGGGGATGTTCAGCGTCGGCGCGCCGGTCTCGGTCGGGATGTCCGCGCCGGACTGGTTGATCTTGATCCAGTCGCCGAGGTGCTGCGGGGTGAACAGCCAGGCGACGAAGTTCATCACGGTCGCGGTCTTGGCCGGGGTCATCGTGCTGTCGGCCCGCTGCGAGGTCACGCCCCACTGGCCGTTGCCGTTCGGGCCGCCGATCATGCCGACCGTCGAGGTCCCGGTCGCCAGCGGGGAGGTGGCGCTGGTGATGAGGGGCTCGGGGAACACGCCGTACTTGCCGGTGAAGCCCGCCGTGTTGAGCTGCGGGAAGTACCAGCTGCCGCCCCACAGCACGCCGACCTTGCCCTGGACGAGCAGCGACTGGGTGGACAGCGGCGGGGTGGTCGCGGTCGGCGCGCTGCAGGCGTCGTAGCTGCTCTGCCCGCTGCCCGAGTACTGCTCAAGCTGGCCGAGCAGCTTCCAGACCTCCGCGTAGGCGGGGTTGCTCATCGAGATGATGCCCTTGTTGATGCCCACCGCGACGTCGAGGCCGGTGGTCACCTGGGCGTGGTTGACGTCGAACTTGCTGACCTGGCCGGCCAGCAGCGAGGAGGTGGCGAGCCGCTCGAACCAGGACGGGTTGCACAGCCCGCCGTCGGCGAACATGATCGGGGTGACCCCGGCCGCCTTCAGCTTGCCCAGGTCGGTCATGAACTGCGCCCAGGTCGCCGGGGTGGAGGCGATGCCGGCCCTGGCGAACGCGGCCTTGCTGTAGAACATGCCGGTCTCGACGTCCGAGCCGAGGATGATGTCGATGTCCCCGTTCGGCGAGGTCATGTAGGGCACGGTGCTCGGCGTGAACAGCGACAGCCAGCTGGTGTTGCCCGGCACGTACGGGTTGGGCTTGTCCAGGTAGGGCTTGATGTTCTGCAGCAGGCCGCTGGGCAGGCTGCCCGAGGTCACCGGGCCGTACTGCTCCCAGACCAGGTCCGGGGCGGCGCCGCCGGAGGCCTGGCTCTCCATGGTCGCGTTGGACTGGGTGATCGAGGCGCTGTTGTTCGGCAGCCACTGCACGGTGACGCCCTTGTGCGCGGCCTCGTACTGCTGGGTGAGCTGCTGCAGGCCGGCGTTGTCGGCGGCGGTGATCGCGCCGGTGTTGGGCGGCAGCACCGCCTTGATGACGACGGAGCCGCCGCCGCCGCTGCCGCTGCCGCCTGACGAGCCGCCTGAGGAGCAGGCGGCGGCCAGCAGGCCCGCGACGGCGAGGGCGGTGACGGCCGGCAGGGTTCTTCTCCGCAGTGCCTTGTTCGCTGGAGCGTTCTTATTCATTGCGAAACTCACCTCCGGTGAGCGGGAATCGACGGTGATCAGGCGGTCCGTGACCGCAGGAGCCGCATCGCGGCGAGGGTGAAGACGAGCATCACGGCGAAGAGCAGGGTGCCGATCGCCATGCCGTAGCCGTACTCGTCGTTGGAGAAGGCGGACTGGTACATGTCCAGGCCGGGAACCAGCGTGGCCGTGCCCGGGCCGCCGTTGGTGAGCAGCAGGATCGGGATGAAGTTCTGCACCGCGTAGATGCCGGACAGGATCACCACGATCCGGAACTGCGGCATCAGCAGCGGTATGTCGATGGCGAAGACCCGGTGCAGCGCGCCGAGGCCGTCGAGCTTGCTGGCGTCGACGATGTCCTTCGGCAGGTTCTGCAGCCCGCCGAGGAAGATCAGGAACCCGAGGTTGGAGATCCACGGGAAGCCGATCAGCAGGATCGAGACCAGCGCCAGGTGCGGTGAGCTGAGCCAGGTCAGCGACGGCAGGCCGACCGCGCCGAAGATCTTGTCGATCAGCCCGTAGTTCGGCTGGAGCAGGTAGGCCCAGACCTCGATCAGCACCAGCGGCGGCAGCACGATCGGCAGCACCAGCAGGTACTTGGCGACCGCGGCGGCCCGCGGCCGCAGGTGCACGACGATCTCCGCCGCGGTGAACTGGGAGACCAGCGTGATGCCGATGCTGCCGCCGACCAGGATGGCGAGGTTCTTCGCCTCCGTGCCGAAGGTCGGCGACTGCAGGTACTCCTTGAACTGCGAGACCCCGGAGTAGGTGGGCGGGGAGAAGCCGTTCCACTGGTAGAAGCCGCCGATCAGGCTGCGCACCGCCGGGTAGTAGCTGAACACGCCGATGAGCGCCAGGCTCGGCAGCAGCAGGACCATGAGCACCGGCTGGTAACGCAGGTAACGCAGGTGTCGCGGGCTGCGCAGGATCAGGGTCATCGTCGTCCCGGGATGGTGAGCGAATGAAACGATTTAAGTTGTTGTCAGGATCATTCGCTCTCTGGCCGGCGCGGGCTAGGCCGAGATGCACCTGTCCTAGGACGAAGTTGACATCGCCCCGTGACTAGCCCTGGTTCGGGGCGTATCGTCCGGACATGGTCAAGTACATGGCCGACGAAGACATGCCGATGGACACGCAGCACGGCCCGCTGCACTTCACCGAGGGCACGCTCGCGTACGCCGGGCTGCACCTGCACGTCGACGGCCATCCCATGCACACGCACCGGTTCGTGGAGGTCGCCTTCGTCACCGGCGGCAGCGGCACGCACGACAGCCTGGCCGGGCGCAAGGAGCTGACCCGCGGTGACGTCATGCTGCTCCGGCCGGGCGTCTGGCACGCCTACGAGGGCTGCGAGCGGCTCGAGCTCTACAACTTCTGCTTCAGCAGCGAGCTGCTGCACCGGGAGCTCGCCTGGACGCGCGATGACCCGCTGCTCGGCTACCTGCTCTGGAACGGCCCGTACGCGGCAGCGCGCCGCGGCGTGCTGGAGTTCCGCCTTGTCGACGACGCCTACGACAGCTGCCACGCGTACCTGGAGGCCCTGGACGCGCTGCGCTACCGCGCGCCGGACCGGTACCGCAGCGACATCCTCGGCCTGGTCTGCGCGCTGCTCGGCGAACTGGGCCGCGCCGCCGCGCCGGCCGGGCAGCCGGACGGCGCCGCCCGGGGCCGGCCGCACCCGGCCGTGCAGCGGGCGATGCGGCTGCTCGAGTCGGACATCGCCCGCTCGTGGACCCTGGCGGAGCTGGCGGACGAACTGCACCTCGCCCCGGCGTACCTGGTGCGGCTGTTCAAGGACGCCACCGGGCTGCCGCCCAAGGCCTACCTCGCCCAGGTCAGGGCCGAGCGGGCGGCGGTGCTCCTGCTGAACACCGACGACCCGGTCACCTGCGTCGGGCGCGCGGTCGGCTGGCCGGACCAGAACTACTTCGCCCGCCGGTTCAAGGCCCACTACGGGCTGAGCGCGACGACCTACCGCAGGCGGTTCGCCGCGTGGGCCGCCGCGCACCCGACCGGCGCGGAGTGCTACCGGGACTGAGCCGCCGCCCGGAGAACCGTCCCCGGCCCGCGCAGCTCGGCTAGGACGGCGCGAGGAGCGCCGCGGCCTGCTTCCAGGCGCGCGCGCTGCCCGCGGGCGCGTAGCGGCGCGGCTCGACGCAGGCGCGGAGCATGGCGCGCATCTCCCCCAGCGTTCCCGGCGCGGCGCCGAGGGCGCGGGCCTGCACCAGGACGTTGCCCAGGGCGGTGGCCTCAGCCGGGCCCGCGAGCACGGGCAGCCCGGTCGCGTCGGCGGTGAGCTGGCAGAGCAGCGCGTTGCGCGACCCGCCGCCGACGACGTGCACCACATCGGCGGGCCGGCCGGACAGCCGCTGGGCGTCGGCCAGCGCGCGCCGGTAGGCGAGGGCCAGGCTGTCCAGGACGCACCGGGTGAACTCGGCGGGGCTGCCCGGGACCGGACGGCCCCGCTCCCCCAGCCACGCCGCGATCCGGCCCGGCATGTCGCCGGGCGGCAGGAAGACCGGGTCGTCGGCGTCGACGACGAACCGCAGCGGCGTCACGGCCGCCGCCCCGCCGAGCAGCGACTCAACGGTCCCGGCCGCCTGTCCCCAGTGCCGCTGGCACTCCTGCAGCAGCCAGAGCCCGCTGACGTTCCGCAGGTAGCGCACGGTGCCGTCGACGCCCGCCTCGTTGGTGAAGTTCGCGGCCCGGCTCGCCTCGGTGAGCACCGGCGCGTCCAGTTCCATCCCCACCAGCGACCAGGTCCCCGAGGAGATGTAGGCGAAGTTCTCGTCCCGGGCCGGGACCGCCGCGACCGCGGACGCGGTGTCGTGCGACGCGACCGCGACCAGCGGCAGCGCGCCGCCGTCCGCGCTGGCCAGCCGTCCGCTGTCACCCGTCAGGGACCCGGCGAGCGGCCCTATCACGTCGCCCGGCTGCCGCAGCGCGGGGAAGAGCCGCGGCGGGATCCCGACGCGCTCCATGAGCTGCGTCGCCCAGGTCCGCGACCCGACGTCGAGCAGCGCCGTCGTCGACGCGTTGGTGACCTCCGCGCCGGTTTCCCCGGTGAGCCAGTAGGCGAGCAGGTCGGGGATCAGCAGCAGCGTCCGGGCGGCCGCCAGCGCCGGGGTCCCCGCGGCCGCCGCGAGCTGGTAGACCGTGTTGAACGGCAGGTACTGGATGCCCGTCGTCGCGTACAGCTCGCTCGCGGGCACGGGGACGGTGATGCCGTCGGTCCGGTGATCCCGGTAGTGAACGGGGTTCCCGATCAGGTGCCCGCCGCTGTCGAGCAGCCCGTAGTCGATGGCCCAGGAATCGATGCCCGCGCTCGCCAGCGGGAACTCGCCCGCGGCCTTCCGCAGCCCGGCCACCACGTCCGCGTACAGCCGCAGGATGTCCCAGTGCAGCGTCCCGCCGGCCGCCACCGGCTCGTTCGGGAACCGGCTGACCTCGTGGAGCTCGATGCCGTCGGCGCCGATCCTGGCGGCGATCACCCGTCCCGACGAAGCCCCGAGGTCAACGCCGGCCACGACGACGGGGCCGGTCACACCAGGCCCCTGCGCACCGCCCAGACGATCGCCTGGATCGAGGAGTCCACCCCGATCCGGTCGCGGATCGCCTTGAGCCGCCGCCGCACCGTCCGCTCCGAGGTCCGCAGCCGGCGCGCGACCGCGTCGAGCGGCAGCCCGTCGGCCACCAGCCGGAGCAGTTCCACGTCGGAGCGGTCCAGCCCGGCTCGCGTCACGCCGGCGCCCGTCACCGGAGGAACGCCGCCGCCACGCCCGCGTCGACCGGGATCAGCAGGCCCGTGGTCAAGGGCAGGTCACCGCCGCACACGGCGAACACCGCGGCGGCGATGTGCTCGGGGAGAACCTCCTTTTTCAGCAGCGTGCGCTGGGCGTAGTAGGCGCCGAGCTCATCCTCCTTGACGCCGTAGACGGCGGCGCGCTGCGCGCCCCAGCCGCCGGCGAAGATGCCGGACCCGCGCACCACGCCGTCCGGGTTGATGCCGTTGACCCGGACGCCGATCGCGCCGAGCTCGGCCGCCAGCAGCCTTACCTGGTGGGCCTGGTCGGCCTTGGCGGCGCCGTAGGCGATGTTGGCCGGGCCGGCGAAGACGCCGTTCTTGCTGACGATGTAGACGATGTCGCCGCCCATGGCCTGCGCCGCCATCACCTTCGCCGCCTCGCGCGACATCAGGAACGAGCCCTTCGCCATCACGTCGTGCAGGAGGTCCCAGTCGGCGGCCGTCGTCTCGGTCAGCGGCTTGGAGATCGACAGGCCCGCGTTGTTGACCAGCAGGTCGACGCCGCCGAACGCGAGCGCCGCCGCCGCGAACGCCGCCGCGATCTCGTCCTCGCTGGTCACGTCGGCGCGCACGGCCACCGCCACGTCCGCGGAACCGAGCTCCGCCGCGGCCTTCGCGGCGGAGTCCGCGTCCCGGTCCGCCACGACCACGCAGGCGCCCTCGGCGGCCAGCCGGGCGGCCGTCGCCTTGCCGATGCCCGAGCCGCCGCCGGTGACCAGGGCGATCCGGCCCGCGAGCGGCTTGGGCCTGGGGCGGCGGCGGAGCTTGGCCTCCTCCAGTTCCCAGTACTCGATGCGGAACTTCTCGCTCTCCGGGATCGGGGCGTAGCTGGAGACCGCCTCGGCGCCGCGCATCACGTTGATCGCGTTGAGGTAGAACTCGCCGGCCACCCGCGCGGTCTGCTTGTCCGCGCCGAAGCTGAACATGCCGACGCCGGGGACCAGCACGATCGCCGGGTCCGCGCCGCGCATCGGCGGCGAGTCCGGCGTCGCGTAGCGGTCGTAGTAGGCGCGGTAGTCCGCCCGGTAGGCCGCGTGCAGCTCCTTCAGCCGGGCCACGGCCTCGTCCAGCGGCGCGTCCGGCGCGACGTCGAGGACCAGCGGGCGGACCTTGGTGCGCAGGAAGTGGTCCGGGCACGAGGTGCCCAGCGCCGCGAGCTCGGCCAGCTTCTCGCTTCCGGCGAACTCGAGCACCGCCGGGTGGTCGGTGAAGTGGCCGAGCTGCGGCTTGTCGGTGGAGGCCAGGCCCCGGATCACCGGGGCGAGGGCCGCGGCCCGCGCGCGGCGCGCGGACTGCGGCAGCGGCTCGACAACGGCCGCACCGAACGGGTCCGGGGTTCCCCGCTCGTCGATGAACCGCTGCGCGGCGGCGATGATCTCCAGGGAGCGCGCCTCGCACTCCTCGCTGGTGTCACCCCAGGCGGTGATGCCGTGGCCGCCCAGGATCACGCCGATCGCACCCGGGTTCGCCGCCTTGATCGCGGCGATGTCGAGGCCGAGCTGGAAGCCCGGGCGCCGCCAGGGCACCCAGGCGACCCGGCCGCCGAAGCACTCGGCGGTCAGCTTCTCCCCGTCGGCCGCGGTCGCGAACGCGATGCCGGCGTCGGGGTGCAGGTGGTCGACGTGCGCCGCCTCGACGAGGCCGTGCATCGCGGTGTCGATCGACGGGGCGGCGCCGCCCTTGCCGAACGCGCAGAAGTCGAACGCGGCGACCATCTCGTCCTCGCGCTCGACCCCCGGGTAGACGTTCACCAGGGCGCGCAGCGCGTCGAGCCGCAGCACCGCGAGGCCGGCCTCCTTCAGCGTGCCCAGGTCGCCGCCCGAGCCCTTCACCCACAGCAGCTCGGCCGGGCGGCCGGTGACCGGGTCGGTGGCGGCGCCCTTGGCGGACGCGTTGCCGCCGGCGTAGTTCGTGTTCTTCGGGTCGCTGCCCAGCCGGTTGGACCGGGCGAGCAGCGCGGCGACCGCGTCGGCGGCGGGCTCGGGGCAGGCGGGGTTCTGGTTGTCGGCCACGGTGCTCAGGCTCCCCAGCTGGCGGCGGTGCCGCCGACGCGCTCGGACACGATCTTCTCGGCGTACCCGGAGGCCAGGTACGCCTTAACGGGGTCGGGGGCGAGGCCCATCTCCGCGCGCAGCTCGGCGAGCAGCGGGCGGACGTCGGTGTTGTAGGCGTCCATCAGGGCCGCGTTCGCGGCGAGCACGTCGCCGGCGAGCTGGGCCGCGCGGAGCTCCTCGGCGTCGACGAGCAGCGCCTTGGCGACCGCTTCCTGGACGTTCATCACCGAGCGGATCTGGGCGGGGATCTTCGCCTCGATGTTGTGGCACTGGTCGAGCATGAACGCGACGCCGTAGTCCGGGGACAGGGCGCCGGCCTTGACGACCTCGTACATGATGCGGAACAGCTGGAACGGGTCGGCGGCGCCGACCATCAGGTCGTCGTCGGCGTAGAACCTGCTGTTGAAGTCGAAGCCGCCGAGCTTGCCCGCCTTCAGCAGCATCGCGACGATGAACTCGATGTTCACCCCCGGAGCGTGGTGGCCGGTGTCCACCACGACCTGCGCCTTGGGGCCGAGCGCCTGGCAGTGCAGCAGGGCCGTGCCCCAGTCGGGCACGTCGGTGGTGTAGAAGGACGGCTCGAACAGCTTGTACTCGAGCAGCATCCGCTGGCCGTCGCCGAGGCGCGCGTAGACGGCGGCGAGGGCCTCGGCCATCCGGTCCTGGCGGGCGGCGATGTCGTCCTGCCCCGGGTAGTTGGTGCCGTCGGCGAACCAGAGCTTGAGGTCCCTGCTCCCGGTCGCGTCCATGATGTCGACGCACTCAAGCAGGTGCGCGAGGGCCTTCTCGCGGACCTTCGGGTCGGGGTTGCAGACGCTGCCGAGCTTGTAGTCGTCATCCTGGAAGACGTTGGAGTTGACCGCGCCGATCCGGATGCCGTTGCCGTGGGCGTGCGCGGACAGGGCCGCGTAGTCGCCGGTCTTGTCCCAGGGGATGTGCACGGCCATGACCGGGGCGACGCCGGTGTACTTGTGCACCTGGGCGGCGTCGTCGGCCTTCTCAAAGGGATCCCGGGGCACGCCGGGCTGGCCGAACACCTTGAACCGGGTCCCGCTGTTGCCGAACGCCCAGGACGGCAGCTCGATCTGGTGTTTCTTGAGGGCGTCCTTGACCGCGGTCAGGTCACGCATTTCGGGGTCATCTCCCTAATCCAGGTGAAAAATCTCGTCGAGCCGGGTGAACGACTGATCGGGCGGCCCGTCGGCGACGAAGAACTCGGACATCTCGGCCTGCCAGCGCTGGTTGACCTCGGTGCCGGCCATCGCGTCGAGCGCCGCCTGGTAGTCCTCGGTCTCCAGGTAGCCGACGAGCAGGCCGTCGCCAGCCAGGAAGATCGAGTAGTTGCCCCAGCCGGCCTTCGTGAGCGCCGCCCGCATCCGCGGCCAGACGCTCTCGTGCCTCGCCCGGTACTCCTCCAGCCGGTCGGGCCGAACTCGGGCGAGGAAGCAGACGCGCTACACTGGCCCCCTCCTTTCACGGCTCTCGCTTCTTGCTGTTATCTGCTGTCGGCCGGCGTCGCGCCGCTGACGCCGGCGGGACGAATCTCGTTCGCCGGATTTTTCGGTTATCGCCGCCCGGCGTGATCACGGAGACTTTTTTTCTCACGGAAGATTCGCAGCTAATAGCGCTATTAAGTTTCCGTGAGGAATTTTCTCTCCGCGATCATCGCCGGGCCACTTGTCCGGCATGCGCTGACTTTTCGTTACATGTCACCGAAGTGGCGGCCGTTATCTCACGCGGGTTGCCTGGCTGAGGTCCGCTCAGCCAGGCAGCCGGCGCTTAGCCGCGTCCCGGGTACCCGCGGGCCGGCCGCGGGTACCCGGCTCACCCCGCTTGCCCAGGTCATGGGCGCGCGGGGTGAAACCACCGGCCGTTCGGGATGACGGGTTTGGCCTTGGCTCTAGAAGTTGAACTGGTTGATGTTGCTTGAGCTGAAGACGTAGGGCGGGCCGAGCAGGACCGTGCTGTCCGCGCCGACCGTGAAGCTGCCGAGCTTGCCGGCGGTGAACGTCTGGCCGGACGCGCCGGTGATCTTGCCGGAGGCCAGTTCGACGGCCGCGTAGGCGGCCAGGTAACCCAGGTTGGCCGGGTTCCACAGCTCGAATTCCTTGACCGTGCCGTCCGCGACGTACTT
Organism: Actinomycetota bacterium; assembly: GCA_027326205.1. Taxonomy (GTDB): domain Bacteria; phylum Actinomycetota; class Actinomycetes; order Streptosporangiales; family Streptosporangiaceae; genus Trebonia. The sequence continues at coordinate 795 of DAHWEX010000764.1, read as the reverse complement.
CTTCATCTCGTTCGGGGTGCCGAGGCCGGTCAGGGCGACCTTGCCGCGGTACTTGGCGGTGTCGAGCACGCCCGCCGCCGCCGCGATGCCGACGGTGGTCGGCGAGATGATGCCCTTCAGGTTCGGGTACTGCTGCAGCAGGCCCTGGGTGACCTGGGTGGCGGTGGTCGGGTCGTCGTTGCCGTAGACCGTGGAGACCAGCGTCATCTTCGGGTACTTCTTGAGCTCTTGCTTAATGTACCCGATCCAGGCGTTCTGGTTCGTCGCGCTCGCGGCGGCGGAGACGATCGCGATCTGGCCGCTGCCGCCGATCTCCTTGGCGAGCACGTCGACCTCGCTGGTGCCGATCTGCGCGGTGGACGCCTGGTTGATGAACATCGAGCGGCACGTCGGCGCGTCGGAGTCGTAGGTGACGACGGTGATGCCGCGCTTCATGGCCGCCTGGAGCGTCGGGCACAGCGCGGTCTGGTCGGTGGCGGACACGATGAGCGCGTTCGCGCCCTTGGAGACCGCCGCCTGGATGGCCGGGATCTGCGAGGCCGCGGTGGCGGTGGTGCCGCTGGTCTCCGTGCCGGTCTCTCCGAGGGCGTTCAGCGCGGCGATGGCGCCGCCGGAGCCCGCGCTGTCGGCGGTGGTGAAGTACGAGTTGCCGAGGTTCTTGGGGATGACGAAGACCTTCAGGCCCGTCTTCAGGCCCGCGGCCGAGCCACCGCCCGACGAGCTCGCGCTCGACGTGGCGGAGCCCGGCGAACTAGCCGCGGCCGAACTGGCGGCGGCCGAGGAGCTTGAGCTTGA
>DAHWEX010000754.1 GCA_027326205.1 Actinomycetota bacterium | reverse complement strand
GCCGGCGTGCCGACGACGTGCCCAGCTCCTTCAAGGTTGCGGATCAGGAGCGCTGCTGTCTGCACGCCGGCATGAGACGCGTAACGTTACGGGCGGCCCCGTCCACGTCCTGGACCAGGTCCTCGTACACGACCTGCAGGGGCTCGATGGAATGGGCGGCGAACCAGTCCCGCCAGCCCGCCTCAGACGTCTGCGCGAGCCAGAGCGGGCGGCCGATGCCGTCACGGTCGAATTCCGGCGGCTCGGCCACAGTCTGGCCCGCCGCCAGCGCGTACTGGCCTGTCGCGGCGGCCCGCCACCAGGAGATCGCCTGCCGCAGCTTGTCCTGGCGCCGCAGCCACACGTAGCGCAGCCCCGGGAAGGCCGCCGCCAGCACTTCCGGGTCTGCGGTGTCCGCGTCGGCATCGAGCCTCGGCCACGCGCGCAGCCGGGCGACGGCGTCGGGCAGGTAGTTCCACATCATCTTCGATCCCCGCACGCCGTTCGCCGTGGCCGGCTCCCGCTGCACCGCGCGCAAGGACCCGTCCTCGCTGGCCGTGCCCCACCGCTCGCGCCAGAACGGCTCGTCACCCCGGTGAAAGTACTCCGCCGGGACGCCCAGCGCACCGGTGTCCTGAAGGGCACGGCACAGCAGCCAGCTGCCCGCGCGCTGCACCGAGCAGACCATATACGAACGCCTGACCACCACACGGGCACCGTAGGACTAGCGCTCCCGCCGACGCGACGCATTTACCGCCCCGGCCGCCCCGGCCGGGGCGGTAGGCTCCAAGTCCCAGGACGGCTCCCATAATGGGAACCTTGCCGCGCAGCGCGATGACACTTTCCGCTGGTCAGGCGACGTAAGATGCGCAACGGAGCCGGCAAGCCCGTTACAGGTTTGAGACACTCATTGCTGCATGCCCGCGGGATGCCGATGCCATCCCCTACCTGCCCAGGTCGGCGATGAGCTTGTCAAGGTCCGCCTCGACATCCTGCTCCCGGTTGAAGCCCCGGGCCCGGATGAGACCAACGGCATCCCGGGCCGTGTCGAGGTCCGTGGCGGACGCTGCCGGGATCAGCTGGCCGAGATCGGTGAGGTCCTGGTTGCGCCCCGCGAGGATCTTCAAGGCGATCAGGTGGCCCGTCGTCGCCACTGGCGCAGACAGCTGTGGCAGCACTTCGAGCCTGGTGGCGCCTGCGACTACCTCGTTCTCGATCCCGGAACTCGCGAACAGGAGGTCGATGATCACGTCTGAGCCGCCATGCTCCAGCCGCACGCCCGACAGGCGCTCCACGTACTCCTGCTCGAGAACCTCAACGGGCCGGTAGCCTCGTCCGCCCAGCCGGTGAACCACGTCCTCGGCCTCGGAGTCACTCGTGACGGCGACGGCGAAATCGAGATCCTTGGTAAAGCGGGGAACCGAGCGGACCGAGATCGCGAGACCACCGATCAGCGCCCATCGGACCTTCAGCGCGTCCAGGTCGGCGACGGCCCTGCGGAAAGCCAGCTCAACCGGCGAAGCCATGGTGCTCCCTGGACGGCAGGCGAAGCCTCGTGTCCGGCGGGGGCGAAGTCAGCCAGGCTCGCACGAGACCGTCGATGTCACCCTGGCCGGCGCCAGGGTGCTCGCGGCGCATCCGCTGCCGGTACAACTGGACGCCGAATTCGTGCATGTCAAGAGCGGAACGCATTCGCTCTGCCTCAGGAGTCCACGCGAAGCCATCCGGGGGTGCCGTCGCGTGCCGCCTCGGAAGCTTCGCGAGCAACAGCTGGAATGCGCCCGTCCTCTTCACGCCTCCATGGTAACCGCAGCGGCCCACCCTCTCCCTGACGCGCGGCACGTCGGCAAGTCGCGCTCCGGGGTTATGCCTCACCCTGCCGGTTGAAGAGCCTGACCAGGCGCTCGGTGTGATGATCAGCCTGGCGTCGCAGCCGCGGGCGGATCTGTTCCAGCCCGGGGGCAAGGGGACGTCGAGGAACCCGGCAATGTCACGGGCGGCCCCGTCCACGTCCTGGACCAGGTCCTCGTACACGATCTGCAGGGGCTCGATGGAATACGCAACGGTACTAACAACCCCGTAACGGGATCGAGACATTCATTTTGGCTCTGCGTACGCCGCGAACGTCTACTTCTCGCGGAACTTCGCCGTTTCCGGTGTCTGGCCCGGCAGTGCGAACGGGTGGCCTCTGGCGCTCGTTACCCGGCTGTCTCGTCTTGGCCTTCCGGCTGGGGCGGGATGATGAGGTCGATAGTCGGGAAGTAGGTGCGGTACCGGTTGACGTCGCGGGTCAGTAGCCGGTACCCGGCAACGGCGGCGTGCGCGCCGATGTAGAAGTCCGGCATCGGGGACCGTTTCCGCCCGCCGCCGCGGCGGTACTGCAGGAATGCCTTGCCTGCGGCGAAGCCGGCGAGGTAGGGCAGCGGCTCGCGCTCGTAAGCGTCGGGCGGCAGCAGTCCCTCCATTTCCTCGACGGTCTGGTAGCCAGCGGAGACCTCGGCGTAGATGAGCGGGT
>DAHWEX010000740.1 GCA_027326205.1 Actinomycetota bacterium | reverse complement strand
TCCGGTGGCGGCGAGCGCGTCAAGGAACAGCCCCGTTCCGCAGCCTAGGTCCAGGCAGCGGCCCGAGCCAGGGCCAAGGAGCGAGACCACCTCGTCCACGGTCACGGGCACCTGCGGTGCGCGCCAGTTGTCGTACCACTCCGCGTGCCCGTCGTACCGCGCGACTGCCATGGGAACCTCCCAGTCAAAGGCCAAACCGGGTTCAAGGGCCGGCCGGCGCCGCCAGCCAGATCGAGTACGTAACCGGCCAGTTGCCCGCGGGCGGCCCGGTCAGCACCTCGGCGTCGCCCGACGTTTGCAGAGAGAACACCTGCCACGGCGTGATCCCGGACCTCGCCACCGCGGCAGGGGAGGCGCCGAGCACCACCGGGCGCCGTCCGACCTGCTCGATCGACTGCACGGCCAGCCTGAGCGCCGCCGGGGAAGCCGGCGCGATCAGCGCTGCGGGCTGATCGCACACTCCCCGGACGGCCGGCGCGAACGACGCGGCCGTCGCCGGGTCCGTGAAGACCACGCTCGCCGACGACCCGATCGCCGCGCACAGCGAAGCGGCGGCGGAAACGGACGAGGCATAGGTAGCCGACGCCCCCACCCCGCGCAGCCGCACCCGGCTGATCAGCCGGGACAGGCCCGACGAGTACGGTCCCACCGACGGCTTAGCGGCAAGCCCGGGGTTGAACGTGGTCACCAGCGGCGGAATCGCCAGCGCCAGCACGCAGCACGCGGCGACGAGCACGACGACGGCACGGGCGGCACCGAGCACGGCGGCCCACGACGTCAACCGCGACGACACCCAGACCGCGAGCAGCAGGAGACCCGGGAGCACCACCGGCACCAGCCGGTGCGAGCCGAGCGGCTGCCAGGGCACCACGGACGGATTCCACAGCACGGCCGCCACCGGCCACGCGATCAGCAGGAGCGGCAGTGCCCACAGCCGCATCGCCGCCACCAGCGAGACGGAAGAGTCCGAAGAAAGCGCCCGGCGCACCAGTCGCCGTCCGAGCACCACCGCCCCCGCGCAGGCCAGCAGTACCGTCGGCACGCCGAGGTACCAGAACACCCAGTAGAGGCTGTGTTCGTAGTACTGGCGCGTCCCGTCGGCCGGCAGCCGTTCCAGGCGCTGCAGCGTCGCGACCGCCCTGATCATCGCGGGATCGGTCTGCCCCCGCACGGTCTGCAGGTACGGCCGGGCGGCGAACCCGGCCAGCGCGAGCACGGGCAGCGCCACCGCCAGCCCGGTCAGCACGTGCCCGAGCGACGGGAAAACGAACCTCTCGCCCCAGAACCACTTAAAGCTCACCTGGTAAGCGCACGCCCGCCGCACCCAGACCCGCACCCCCAGAAACGCCAGCGGCGCTACCAGGGCGGTCACCACGCCGAAGCCGGCCACGGCGAACCCGATGAGGTGCAGCTGAGCCGACAGGGACGACAGGTAAGCCCGGGCGAGCACGAGTCCGGCGGCCAGCCCGGTCCCGACGCCGGCGAAAATCCCGAGGCCGAACGGTCCGGCCTGCGGCCGCCGCGCCACGGACAGCGCCGCGAGCACCGGAAACGCGGGCAGCAGCATGCCGAGCGACCCGATCGAGGCCAGCACGGTCAGCCCGAGCGCGAGCCCGCCGAACCCGGCAAGCGCCAGTCCGCGCCCGCTGCTCGCCCGCGACGGCACCAGCGAGTCGATGAACAGGCACAACCCGCCAAACAGGAGCACCTGCACCAGCGGCTCACTCATCGGGGTGCGCGTCACGTACACCTCGGGCAGGCACAAGCCGAGCACCAGTTCCGCCGCCACGGCCCACCACACCCCGCACAGCCGCCCGACGAGCCCGCCGAATGACAGCAGGGCGCACCCGCCGAGCACCGCGGGCATCAGCAGCGCACCGCCGAGCCCGCCAAGCCACGCGCCGCCCGCGAGCACCAGCGGCAGCCCCGGCATCAGCGCTGGCGTGATCGACCCGCCGGACACGGTGAAGCCGCTGGTCGCGAAGTCCAGGTTGGCGGACCCGCCGAACAGCCCCGCCGCGGTCGGGATCAGCGCGGTCCCGTGCTTCGCGATCCAGTACCCGTACTGCAGGCCGACGCCGGGATCGCCGTTCACGAAGACGGGCTCGGCCCGCGAGAACGCCTGCCACACTCCGAAGCCGGCCGGTATCGCGACCATGAGCAGCAGCGAGGTGACCGACACCCGGCGCGCGTCGCCGAACCGGGGCCAGCCCACCGGCAGCTGGCGCATCGCGAAGTAGCACAGCGCCACCGCCAGCGGCACGAAGATGATCACCATCGGCATCGGCAGCAGCCGCCCCGCGAGCAGCATCCCGATCCCCGGCACCAGCCACGCGATCGCGAGCAGCGCCGGCGCCTGCGTGACCGCGGCGAAAACCCATCCCGGCAGCCACGACCACCGCCGCGCGAGACGCGCGCCCCGGTCGGTCACCCTGGCGTCGGCCGCGGTCAGCCACCCGGCCGCGGTCCGCAAGTCCAGTGACCGTCGCGGAGGCTGCGGCTCTTGATCATTCCGAACGGGCCGTTGCTCCGCGTCACTCCCTCGTGCTTGCGCATTGGGTAGTCGTAGGCGCACGCAAACCACCCTATCTATCGAAGTGGTGACCGTCAGTATGCCGCACTGTGCGCCAGGGGGCAGAACTGGTTCACTGGCGATGTGGAAGTCTTCACCAACTGGCATACCTGGCCGCAGGCGGCACCTCAACTGCGCCGCGCGCTGCCCGCCGCCACCTGCGACAAGGTGGCCGGCGCGGTGACGTTCGCGCAGCGGTTTCACGGCGACCAGAAGCGCCCGACCGGAGCTCCCTACGTCGAGCACCTGCTGGAGGCGCTGGAAATCCTCGTGTCCGGGGCCGGGGTCACCGACCCGGACGTGCTGTGCGCGGCCGTCCTCCACGACGTGGTGGAGGACACCCCGTGCACCATCGCCGGCGTGCGCGAGGCCTTCGGCGACCGGGTCGCGGACATGGTCGCCTGGGTGACCAAGCCCGACGCGGCGGACGGCGCCGACAAGAAGGCGGTCAAGGAGGCCTACCTGGCCCGGTTGGCGGACGCGCCGGAGGACGCGATCCTCGTCAAACTGGCCGACCGGGCGTCTAACGTGCAGACGCTGCGCAACTTGTCCCTGCCGAAGCAGCGGGAGTACTTCGCGCAGACCCGGGACTACATCCTGCCGCTCGCGGCCTCACGCGGTTGGTGGGCCGTCTGGTACGCGAGCTGGGAGGAAGCCCACCGAGACCTCGCCTAGCGCGTCGCCCCCGTCCGCCCGCCGGCCCGCGTACGCGGCGAGCAGCCAGATCGCCAGCGCGGCCGGGTAGATGAAGTACCCGAACCTGGTCGACGGCGCGAGGACGAACATGAGCGCCATCGCGCCGGCGAGCAGGATGACCGCCCGCGGCACCGACCGCGGCGGCCTGAAGACGAGGGATGCCGCGACGCCGAGGCCGGCGAGCACGAGCAGCACCACGACGATCGTGTGCCCGGTGGTCGGCCAGGTAGCCGCGATGATGTGCCCGGGCAGCGGGCTGGCCGCCGCGGAGCGGACGCTGGCCAGCCCGAGCGGGAACTTGATCGTGTTCACGTACAGGGTCTTGGGCTGCCTGAGGACGAACGGGCCGACGCAGACCGCGACCACGCCCAGCGCGGTGAGCGAGAAGGCGCTGACCGCCCGCTTGCCGTCGCGGACCGCGAGCAGGGCGACGGCCACGAGGAGCGCGGGCCACGCGGTCGCCTTCATCGAGGCGCCGATGCCGAGCGCGAGGCCCGCGAGGACCGGCTTGCGCACCCACAGGTAGGCGAAGCCGAGGCAGAGGAACCCGACCATCGGCACGTCCGTCCCGCCCACGGCGAGCTCGAAGGCGATCACCGGGGTCCCCGCGACCAGGAACGTCCACCGGCCCGGGTCGCGCGCGCCCGCCTGGCGCAGCGCGAGCCAGAACACGACGAGGAAGACGACGCCGAACCAGACCCGGGGGTCGGTGAGCAGGTCGAGGTTGAAGAACGACGCGGGTGCCCGCCCCACCGAGGCGGCGGTGCAGTCGAGCATGCCGAGGTTGAAGATCGCCCGGGGCAGCCCGAACAGCGCCATCACCGGCAGGTAAGGGTTGTACGCGTTCTGGTCCGTGGTGCCCGCGAGCACGGCGGCGTCCGTGTAGGGCGTGCCGTGGTGGAGCAGCGACATGCCGGAGTCGGCCACCACGCAGACCTCGGGCTGCATGAGCAGCCGGGCCGCGAGCCAGGCGAGGGGCACGAGCAGCCCGCCGACGAAGGAGACGCCGATCGCGATCTCCGCGGTCCGCCGGTGCCTGAGCACGAGCACGAGCACGAGCGCCGCGCCGTACCCGGCGGCCGCCATCACGCCCCAGAGGTAGTGGACGTGGTCAGAGGTGAAGACGGCGACGAGGATCGCCCAGGTCAGCGAAACGGCAAAGATGCCGGCGAGCCAGTGGCGACGCATGGCGGCCGGTGACTCAAAACCGGCGCCAAGCCGTACGCCACCCATATCAAAACGATCCTACCGGGTGGGTAGCTTCGCCGCCGGCGAAGGCTCGATCGGGACGGCCGCCGCCGGGGCGTTCGCCGCCGCGGGAGACCGGCGCGACGCTAGCGGTTGATGGCGGGATGCCGAGATGACCAGCCGATCATCCAGTCCCGCGCGACCCGCCACCACAGGTAGAGCGCGAGCGCGGTGTAGGCGAGCGGCACGATGCCGACGGCCGCGGCGACGCCCGCGATGATCATGCGCCCTTCCCAGCCGAAGGCGCGCCGGTCGATCCCGTCGGCCAGGTTGCCGCGCACCCGGTAGGCCAGGTCAAGGTGGCGCAGCCCGACGGCGGCCACCAGGGCGAACGTAAGCGGGGGCCAGGCATGGCCGGCGTACCCGATCTCGGCGAGAAACAGGTACTCCGCCGCCTGGAGCAGCGGCGGCACCAGCCAGTCGCTGCGACCGTTGTGCGGGTGCCACGACGCGAACGCCGCGAGCAGCATCGCCTCGACCGGGGTCAGCAGCAGGATGCCCGACAGGTTATGCAGGCCGAGCGCGGCGAGCACGCCGGTGACCAGCAGGCCGACGGCCAAGGGCGGAAAGGGCGGCACCTTGCCTTCGACCCACTTGCCGATCCAGACCGCGATCCGGCCGTCGCCTCGGTAGCCGCGCAGTTCGCCGCGATCGGGGGCCAGGCGAACGCCGTCGACGAGCACCGCGCACAGCGCGGCCACGCCGAGGACGAGCACGACGAGGAAGGCCGCCCGGGCGCCGAAGACCAGGACGGCGGCGCAGGCCACGGGCAGCCTGACGTCGCCCGGCGGTCCGAACCGCCACAGCCTGGTCCCGGACAGCGCGGGACCGTGCACGCAGACGTCCACCATCGCCGTCAAGACGGCCAGGATGGCCGCGATGATCGCCAGCCGCCACACGCCGGCGGTCCCGGCGCCGCCGAATCCGGCGACGAACGTCCCGTTCAGGGAGCCGCCCGCCAGCCCGAGCTGGGCCCCGGGGTGGAAGCCGACCGCGGCGGCTATCGCGTGGTAGACCAAGAACTCGCCGATGATGCCGCACACGACCAGGTCCCATTCGATGGAGGTCGCGGGGCGCTGGCCCGCCGCGGCCCGCCCGGCGTGGCCGACCACGGCCATGGCGGTGACCGCGATCAGCGCGATGACCTCGGCATGGGGCGACGCTACGGTGAGCCACACCGCCGCGATCGCCGCGAACGACACCGAGATCCGGGACAAGGTCAACGGGCCGAGACGGAAAAGGACGGACTGACGCACACTCAAGTGGCTCATGTCCGCCTCGCATTCCTACTGATACTAAGCCGTGACTTCAGCGTAGCCCGCTACCGGCGGTTCCTTCGAGGAACCGGCCCGCTAACACCAGGTAAAGTCCGCAGGTGTGACGGTGACACGCATAGTGGCGGTGGTGCTCGGCGGCGGCACGGGCACCCGGTTCGGCGCGGCTCTCCCCAAGCAGTTGCTCACCCTCAACGGCAAGACCCTCGTCGAGCACTGCGTGTCGGCCTTCGCCGGGGTACCCAGAAACGACAGCGGCCAGGGGATCGACGAGATCCTCCTCGTCATGCCCCCCTCCTATCACGACGAGGCGAAACGGCTGGTCGGTGCCCAGGTCAGCGCGATCGTCGCCGGCGGCGCCACCCGCTCGGACTCGGTGAGGAACGCCCTGGCCCACCTCGCGGCCCGGTACGACGCGGCGCGGACCGGCGTCCTGATCCACGACGCGGCCCGCCCCCTGGTGACTCAGCGAATCATCGCGGACTGCATATCCGCACTTTGCGAACACGATGCGATAGGGACGGCGGTCCCGACCGCGGACACGATCCTGGCGGTGGACAGCGGCGTGATATCGCACGTCCCGCCGCGGGAAACCCTCTACCGCGCGCAAACCCCCCAGTGCTTCCGCCTGGAGACGATCGCGGCGGCCCACGCCCTGGCCGCCGCGGACCCGGCCTTCCAGCCCACGGACGACTGCGGCGTGGTCCTCCGCTATCTCCCCGGGGTCCCCGTCCACATAGTCCCCGGCAGCGAGGCCAACCTGAAGGTGACCTACCCCAGCGACCTGGCCGTGGCCGAGGCCCTGCTGCGGTCAGTTCCGGACGCGCAGCGTTAGCCAGTAGACGCCGCCCATCGCGAGGCTGAGGACGAGCAGCGCCGGGGCGAGTGCCCGCGCGCCGGCCGCCCCGATGACCACCCCGATGCCGGAGGGCACCGCGGCGCCGCCGACGGCGGAGGCCGCCACCTGGAGGGCGACCGCGGTCGAGCCGCTCGCGCCGACCCGGTCACCCGTGGTCAGGGTGAGCAGCGGGAAGATCGGCGCGGCCGCCAGGCCCAGGACCATCATCCCGGCGACCGCCACGGGCGCCGGCCCGGGCACCGCCATCAGTAGCGCGCCAAGCGGCACGAAGCCGACCGACCCGGCGAGGACCGGGGACGCGCCGAGTCGCCCGGCCAGCATGCCGAACAGCGCGCGGCCGGCGAACATCATCGCCCAGTACGCCGACACGGCGACGCCGGCGACGACGGCAGGCAGGCCGCGCCCCGCGGTCAGGAACACGTACCCCCAGGTCCCGGTCGCCGACTCGATGCCGATCTCCACGGTGATGAACGAGATCCCGGCGGCGATGACCGCCCACCGCCGTGATGCCGCGCCGCCCGGTGTTGCCCGCGGCGAGACATCTTCCGATTCCGCACGGCCCGCGGCCGCTTCCTGACGGCCGGCGGCCGCGCGCTCGCGGCCGTCGTTCCAGCGGCGCCGCGTGACCGCCAGGAGCACTGCGACGAGCGCGAGCACGGCCGCCATCGCGGCCGCGGCGCCGCGCCATCCGGTTGCGGCGCGCAGCAGCGCGGTGACCAACAGCGGCCCGAGCGTCGCGCCGAGTCCGTAGCTGGCGTGCATCCAGTTGATGTCCCGGGCGCTGAACCGCCCGGCCGCGTAGACGTTGAGCACGGAGTTGATCGCGCCGAAGCCCAGGCTGAAAACCGCCGAGCCGATCACGATGACCCAGAGCGCGCCCGCCGCCGCCTCCATGACCAGCGACGCGCTGACCAGGGCGGCGCCAAGCGCCAGCAGCGGACCGGGCGCCACCCGGGACAGCAGCCGCCCGGTGACGGCACTGGCCGCCACCGAGGTGAGCACGCCGGCGAACAGCACGACACCCAGCGCGCTGACCGGCTGGTGAACGCTCAGCCGTATCGACGGCCAGAGCATCCCGAACGTGGACCCGGGCAACGCGGCGCACAGGTAAGTAAGGCATGACAAAGCGAAAGCGGACAAGGGAGCTTGCGCCCTTCGGGGAAGGGTGCTGCGTTAGCGGAGCAGCACGCGGTGACTGGAACGGTCAGCGCGTGCCTGACCGGCCGGGCACCTCAACTCCTAGAAATCTCGCTTTCACCCAATGACCATAGCAACGTCCCGTAGCCCCGGGTCAATTGGATTTCCACGGCCAGCCGGCCGCCGGGCCCGCCGGGCCCGCCGGGCCGGGCACGGCCGGGAAGCAGAGGTCAGGCCTGGGCGGGAAGCACGATGATGGGTGTGGTGGTGGGGCGAGCGGTACCTCCAGCGGGCTCAACCGTGATGCCGAGCTTGGCAGCGCTGCTGACCCCGTCGGCCAGGACCGAGGTGGGGGCGCCGGGCAGCAGCCCGGCCGAACGGGCCCCGGCCTGGGTGATGACCCAGAGCTGGTAGACCCGGTTGCCGCTCAGCGCAGGCAAGCCGGCGGTGGTGACGACCGCCTCGTGGCGGCTAGCGGAGACGACCGCGGTGACGGTTCCGCCGACGCTGGTGCGGCCGGCCTGGATGCGGGCGTCGGGCGCGGACAGCACGGCGGCGACCGCCTGACCGCGGGCCTGGGTCGCGCGGAGCTGGTTCCAGGTGCTGACCTGGAAGACGAGCAGCACCACGATGACCGCGGCCACGGCGGTCACCGCGGCCATGGTGAGCGGGCGGGTGAGCCGGCGCCAGACCGTCTGGTTCGCGTTCAGGAGCGGAAGCACGCGGCCCTCTGGCGGGAGCTGCCGGGTCCGCGCGGCCGCGGCGAGCACCCGCTGGCGCATCGCGGGCGGAGGTTGAATAGCGGTGCCCATGGCAAGCCGGGCTGCGGTCTCGCACAGCCCGCGCACCTCTTCCTGGCAGGAGGCGCAGCGCGCCAGGTGCCGTTCGAACAGGGCGCGCTCGTCGCCGTCGAGGGCGTCGAGGGCGTACGCGCCGGTGAGCAGGTGCAGATCATGATCGCGATTGGTCACGAGGCCACCCCCATGCAGTCTCGCATCCGGATCAGGCCGTCACGGATACGGGTTTTCACCGTGCCGAGAGCTATCCCCAGCAGCTCCGCGACCTGGGGATAGGTGTACCCGCCGTAGTAGGCGAGCTTGACCGCCTCGGCCTGCAGTGCGGTCAGGGCACCCATGCAGCGGCGGACGCGCTGCCGGTCCAGCGCGGTCTCGACCAGTTCGGCGACGTCATCGCCGGTCACCGGACCGGGGGCGAGCTTGCGGACCCGTTCGGTGGCGGCGGTCTCCGCCCGGACCCGGTCCACCGTGCGGCGGTGCGCGATGGTCATCGCCCAGGCGGCGGCGCCACCCCGGTCGGGGTCGTACCGCGAGGCGGCCTGCCAGATTTCCAGCATGACCTCCTGGGCGACCTCTTCCGACTGGGCCGGATCCCGCAGAACCTTGCGGACGATTCCGTATACCTGCCCGGCGATCTGATCGTAGACGGCCTCGAAGGCCGCGTGGTCGCCTCGGGCGACCCGGGCCAGCAGTCCAGCCAGGTCCTGGCCGCCCCCCTCTGTGTGGCCAGGACCTGGCTGAGGCTGCTGGTCTGCGGTTGGCCCGTTCATGCCAGCTATTCGAGACCATCGGCCGACCGGATTGGTCCCGACACGCCGACATTTTGAAGCTTCTGCGGAGCGCGTGCGGAAACCCGGAGGCGAACGCGACCAATCCGCGCCGCGTCCCGCTCCGAATGCCATGCGTTATGAAGCGACGACGGAAACTTTCTCAGGTGCCCCGGCTGGCTGCCGGGGCGGTTAGCGGGCTGCTGGCCGCCGCGGCGGCGCTGGGCGCCGGCCAGCTGGTTGCCGGGCTGACCGGCCCGCTGGGCAGCCCGGTGGTCGCGGTCGGGGACGCGGCCATCAGCCTGACCCCGGTCCCGGTCAAGGAGTTCGCGATCGCGCACTTCGGCTCGCACGACAAGGACGCCCTGGTCGCCGGGATCGTCGCGGTCATCCTGGTGTGCGCGGTGCTGGCCGGGATCGCCGCGCTGCGCCGCCTGCCGTACGGGCTGGCCGTGCTGGTCGTCTTCGCCGGCGCCGGCAGCGTGGCGGCCGTCACCCGGCCCCAGGCGGCAGCGGCCGACGTCATCCCGACACTGGCGGGAACCGCCGTGGCCTGCGCCGCGCTGGTGGTGCTGATCCGAGCTGCCAGGACGGCGTTCCCCCGCGGCACCGGCCCGGCCCTCAGCGCCGCTGACCGCGACGCCGCTGACCGCGACGCCGCTGACCGCGACGCCGTACCCGGACAGAGCGCGCCCGGTACGCCGGACGGGGAGGCGGCCGCGGCGGCCGGCCCGGGCCGCCGCCGCCTGCTGGTGGCGGGCGCGGGTGTAGCCGCGTTCGCCGTCGCGGGCGGGGCCGCGGGCCAGGCGCTGCTGAGCCGCTTCAGCGTCGAAACCCTCCGGTCACGGGTCAGGCTGCCCGCCGCCGCGGTCCCCGCGCCCCCGGTCCCGGCCGGCGCGCGGCTCGCGGTGCCCGGGCTGACCCCGTTCTTCACGCCGGACAGTGCCTTCTACCGGGTAGACACCGACCTGGTGCTGCCGCAGGTGTCGCCGGACGCCTGGTCGCTCGTCATCGACGGCATGGTCGCCCGGCCGGTCCAGCTCACCTTCGCCGAACTGCTGCGGATGCCGCTCACCGAGGCCGACATCACCATGGTCTGCGTCTCGAACCAGGTCGGCGGCCCTTATGCGGGCAACGCCCGCTGGCTCGGTGTCCCGCTGGCCGGGCTGCTGCGCCGCGCCGGGATCCGGGCCGGCGCCGACCAGGTGCTCAGCACCGGCGTGGACGGCATGACAATCTCGACTCCGCTGCAGACCGTCCTGGACGGCCGCGACGGGCTGATCGCGGTCGGGATGAACGGCCAGCCGCTGCCCGTGGCGCACGGCTTCCCCGCCCGCATGGTGGTGCCCGGCCTGTACGGGTACGTGTCGGCGACCAAGTGGGTCACCCGGCTGACCGTGACCACCTTCGCCGCGCGGCGGGCCTACTGGACCCAGCGCGGCTACGCCGCCCAGGCCCCGGTCAAGACCGAGTCGCGGATCGACGTCCCGCGCCCGCTGGCGAACGTTCCCGCCGGACCGGTCACAGTGGCCGGCGTCGCCTGGGCCCCGGCCCGGGGCATCGCCGCCGTCGAGGTCAGCGCCGACGGCGGACCCTGGCAGCGGGCGCGGCTCGCCGCCGCCGACGGCACCGACACCTGGCGGCAGTGGATGTGGACGTGGCCGGCCGCCCCCGGGCTGCACCGGCTCCAGGTCCGCGCCACTGACTCCCGTGGCGCCACGCAGACCCCCGCGGAGGCCGCCTCGTTCCCCAACGGCGCGAGCGGCTGGGACTCCGTCGTCGTCACGGTCACCTGACCCACCCTGACCCACCCTGATCCATCCACACCAACAAATAACCAACCGAAGATAACCAGGAGAAAACCGTGAACCGTAACCACCTCATCGTCGCCGCGCTCGGTGCCGGCCTGTCGCTGACCGCCGCCGCCTGCTCATCCGGCTCGTCGAGCTCGGCGCCAGCCGCCTCCGCGGCGGCCTCCACGCCGGCGGCGTCGGCCGCGGCGTCGTCGCCGATGGCGAGCGGGTCGTCTTCGGCCGCGTCGACGACCGACTTCGGCCCGGCGTGCTCGTCGGTGCCGGCGACCGGGGCGGGCAGCTTCACCGGCATGTCCACCGCGCCGGTCGCCACCGCGGCCTCCGCCAACCCCGTGCTGTCCACGCTGGTCACCGCGGTCAAGAAGGCGGGCCTGGTGGACACGCTGAACTCCGCGCAGGGCATCACCGTGTTCGCCCCGGAAAACTCCGCGTTCGCCAAGATCCCCGCGTCCACGCTGGGCAGCGTGCTCGCCAACAAGACCGAACTGACCAAGATCCTCACCTACCACGTCGCCTCGGGCCGCATCACGCCGGCCCAGCTCGCCTCGGGCAAGGCGATCAAGACCCTCGAGGGCGGCACCGTCACCCCGGCGATGTCCAGCGGCACCTACACCGTCAACGGCGCGGACGTGGTCTGCGGCAACGTGCAGACCGCCAACGCCACCGTCTACATCATCAACACGGTCCTGATGCCCAAGTAGTACTGACCGCCAAGCCGCCCGTCCGGGCGGGCGCCCATGACCCCGCCCGGACGCGGCCCACCCCCGATCACTAGGCCTAGAGTTGTGCCGTGACGGATGTGAAAGACGAAGCACCGCGCAGGGCGGCGATGCTGCTGATCGTGACGGGTGACGGGCTGCTCCTGCATCACCGTGACGACAAGCCCGAGATCGCTCATCCGGGCTGCTGGGCCGGGTTCGGCGGTGCGGTGGAGGACGGCGAGACCGTGGAGCAGGCCCTGCGCCGCGAGGTGAAGGAAGAGACCGGGCTGGTAGTCGAGGACGCGGTCTTCCTCACCGAAGCCCTGGACCACGAGGGAGACGGAAGACTCGTCTCGCTGTTCTATGTTGCCGGCGACTACCGGCCGGAAGATATCGACCTGCAGGAAGGCGCCGGCGTGGCCATCCAGCGCACGGCGGACTTCCCGCACTTGAAGGTCACCCCGTTCGTGCGCCGCGTTATCGACTCCCACCTGCAGCCGCTACTCGAAGCCGGACTCCAGGCCTGAGCCATATGATCACGGAATTTTCCGGCACCGCGGAAATAAAGTGCGCTATATGAGCACCTAAATTCCGTGAAACCAAAAGTTTCCGCGATCATGTGCCCGGGTGATGTCGCTGATTTCCCGACATATTCTGCTATTTCTGCGCGTTGCCGCCGACGGAGCCTAACTGACGGGTGAAAAATCCAGCCCGGAGAGTCGGCGCTTCCCCCCCGGGGCCGCCGTCATCCGCTGGCGTTCGGGTCGCTAGCCGGGCTGGCGGACCGCGCGGACGACCTCGGCGTGGTCGCGCATCGTCTCCGCCCCGTCCTTGCCCGGTTGCCGGCCGAAGCCGCAGTACATGGCCACGCCGAAGTCCGAGATGTACCGGGAGGCCGTGTCCACCCGGCGGCGCAGGCCCGGCTCGCCGTCGATGGGCAAGACGATGCCGAGGAACACCCGCGCGTCCCGCGGCTCCAGGTCCACCAGCGGCCGGAAGAACGACCGGTCTTCGCTGCGCAGGTACCGCGGCCCCGCCAGGTGCAGCCAGTCCACCGTCCGCCCGGAGTTGGCGACCGCGAAGTTCGCCATCCGGACCAGCAGGTCCATGTCCCTGGCCTCGTACATCGGCCACTCGGGGAACGTCCCGTAGCAGAGGTGGTACCCGACGAGCGCTTCGGCGGGAATGAGCCGGGTCAGCCGGGTGACCGGCCCGGCGAACCGCTCCCACGCCCCTTCCGACGTCCAGGCGAGCACCCGCTCGATGTCTTGCGTCTCGTACGCGAGGTCCCACTGAACGGCGACGTCCGACGGCGGGACCGCCGCGAAGAGCCGGGCCAGTTCCCGGCCGACCAGGTCCTCGAACCCGGCGGCCGCGATCGGGTAGTCGTGCGCGAAGTCGGCCTTGAACGCGTTCATCGCGCTCGCCGGGAACGGCAGGCAGACCTGGAAGCGGACCCCGGCCGGGATGACGCCCGCCGCGCGCAGCGACGTGAACAGCGAGTAGGACGCGATGGCGTCGTCGATGCGCGGCCACGACTCCCAGCGCACCGCGCTGACCCCGGGCTTGACGCCGAAGACCGGCTTCTCGTAGGCGTGGCGCGGCAGCCCCGTCGGCGAGGCGGTCTCGGCCAGGGTGGCGATGCCCTCGTTCGGCCGGACGAGCCGTTCCCGCTCGTAGGTGACCCAGCCGCCGCGGGGACCGGTCTCCCCGTCGGGCAGCGCGAACACGAGCCCCTCGAAGAACCCAGCCGCGAGGCGGAACGCGGCCTCGGCCGACTCGGCGGGCAGGCTTCCGACCAGCAGCAGCTCACTGTTAACGCGCCGCGTCACTGCGGCCTCCTTCGCTCGCCGACGGCATACCAGAACCTCTTATACACCCGCACCCGGCCCCGCGAGCGCTTGCCGAGGCGGTGGATCCACAGCGATTGTGGACAACTCCCGGTTGTGGATAACCCTGTGGAATGCCGGCCCGTGCCGTCCGTGTTCAACTGCGCGTGAAGAACATCGGCTTTCTCTCGTTCGGGCACTGGTCTGACGCGCCAGGGTCGCAGGTGCGGTCGGCGGCGGACTCGCTGCTGCAGTCCATCGAGCTGGCCGTCGCGGCCGAGGAACTCGGCGCCGACGGCGCCTACTTCCGCGTCCACCACTTCGCGCGGCAACTCGGCTCCCCGTTCCCGCTGCTCGCGGCCGCCGGGGCGAAGACAAGCAAGATCGAGCTGGGCACCGCGGTCATCGACATGCGCTACGAAAATCCCATGTACTTCGCCGAAGACGCCGGCGCCGCCGATCTCATCGCGGGCGGCCGGCTGCAACTCGGCATCAGCCGCGGCTCACCCGAGCAGGTGACCGACGGCTGGCGCTACTTCGGCTACCAGCCCGGCGAGGGCAAGACCGATGCCGACATGGCCAGGACGCACGCCGAGGTCCTGCTCATGGTCCTTAACGGCGAAGGCTTCGCGCAGCCCAACCCGCGCCCGATGTTCGCCAACCCGCCCGGCCTGCTCCGCGTCGAGCCCCACTCGCCGGGCCTGCGCGACCGCATCTGGTGGGGCGCCGGCTCGGACAGCACCGCCGTGTGGGCGGCCGAGCTGGGGATGAACCTGCAGAGCTCCACCCTCAAGAACCACGAGTCCGACGACCCGTTCCACGTCCAGCAGGCCAAGCAGATCCAGGCCTACCGCGACGCCTGGAAGGAAGCCGGCCACGAGCGCGAGCCTCGCGTCTCGGTCAGCCGCTCGGTCTTCGCGCTGGTGGACGAGCGCGACCGGATGTACTTCGGCGGCCGCGACCAGAGCCGCGACGAGATCGGCTTCATCGACTCGGGCACCCAGGCGATCTTCGGCCGCGGCTACGCGGCCGAGCCCGACAAGCTCATCGAGCAGCTCAGGGAGGACGAGGCCATCGCCGCCGCCGACACCCTGCTGCTCACGGTGCCGAATCAGCTAGGCGTCGAGTACAACGCCCACGTGATCGAGTCCATCCTCACCGAGGTAGCCCCCGCCCTGGGCTGGCGCTAACGTCCCGAACCAGCAAACCGGTCATCACTTCTTGTTAGTCCCCACCCGTTAGTCCCCACCCGCCCTGGGGGCCAGACCAGCCTACGGTTTAGCGCCGACAATCGATCTTCGAAGTGGCGCTAACCTGCGCCTTCGCCGGGTTACTTACCATAGCCTGCCCGGCGAGGCCATGGCCTGGTGCTTATTCCAGCTCGCTCAGCCTCCGGGACTGGAGCCGGTCGCGCTTCGACTTCCTCGGCGGCTTGCGCCTGACGTCGACGCTGCCCATGAACGCCAGGCCCGAGACCGTGATGACCGGGCCGTCGGGGGAGCCGGCGCCGGGGTTCGCGTGGTCGAACGTGCCCATGACGCCGATGCCGGTGACCCGGACCGTGGCGTCCTCCGGGACGGTGATCTCGCACCCGCTCATGATCGCGACGACGTTGATCGTGACCTCGCGCTCGGCGAACCGCGCCTCGCGCAGGTCGATCTCGGCGCCGCCCATGAACATGAACGCGTTGAAGTTCTTCGGCGCGACCCAGTCGCCCTTGCGGGTGAAGCCGCCGAGGATGGCCACCGCGCCGTCCGACGAGGGCTCGCCGCCGTACCGGGCCGGGTCCGCCGTGGCGGCCGGCGCGGCCGCGGGCACGGAGAAGGCCCCGGCGCCCGGCAGGTCGTGGGTGATCGGCTCAAGCTCGGCGTAGGTCTTCGCCGCGTACACGGCGTCGAGGCGCTCGTCCAGTTCGTCCATGGTGAGCCGCCCGTCGCCCGCGGCCTCGCGAAGCACGTTGGCCACGCGTTCGCGGTCGGCGTCGGAGGCACGCATGTTCCGTGGTTCCGGTACGGCAGGCGAGCTACTCATATCTGTTAAGCCTAGGCGGACACGCGCACGCGGGTACAGGGGCCCGCTTGGCGGCTACCGGAGATTCGTACCGGGCACGCGACCAGCGGGCAGGACCGGGCCGCGCCGGGCCGCGACGGGGCTAGGGGCGCGGGCCGGTGAGCTGTGCTTCCGCCTCGGCCAGCACCCTGGTGATGTCGCGGCCGAAGCGGACGTCGCAGGGCTGGGCGAGGCGGCCCGACTCCGCGTCCGCCATGAGGTCGGCGGCGGCGGTGCGCAGCGCCGCGACCGAGTCGACGAGCTCGGCGGGCATGAGGGAGCGGCCGGCCTCGCCCCAGACGAAGACCGTCACCCCGGCGGCCGCCTCGGGGGCACTCTGCGTGGTGGTCACGGTGGAGGTCACGCCGGAGGCGTGCCGCAGGACCAGGTGCGCCACGTCGGCCTTGCCCGCGACCGCGGTCACCTCGGAGACCGGGCCGAGGCAGGCCCACAGCATGCCGACGAGGTGCGGGCCGAGGTCCCAGAGCGCGCCCTTCTCCCGCCGCCACGGGGTGTTGAACGGGTTGTCCTCGGCCAGGGAAGTGCCGAGCCAGATCGCGGCGCCGCCCGACCAGCCCTCGGCCGCCCAGCCGCCGCGCGCCTGCTCGTCGGTGAGCCAGGCGCGGATCTCGGTGTTGAACCGCCAGGTGAAGAAGACGACGGAGGCGACCCGGGCCTCCTCGACGGCGGCGACGAGCTTGTCCGCGTCGTCGGGCGACAGCGCGACCGGCTTCTCCAGCAGCAGGTGCTTGCCGGCCTGGGCCGCGCGGATCGCGAGCGGTGCCTGGACATCCGGCGGCACCGCGAACGCGACCGCGTCGACGCTGTCGAGGAACGCGCCGAAGTCCTGGTAGGCGGCCGCGCCGTGCTCGGCCGCGAGCGCCGCGGCGGCGGCCTGGTCGCGGCCCCAGACCGCGGCGAGTTCCGCGCCGGGAGTGCCGGCGAGGGCAGGGGCGTGCGTGATCTTCGCCCAGTAACCGGTACCAACGAGGCCGAAACGCATGGCTCTGATCGTACGCCCAGCCATAGGACGCCGCCGGCTGGCGTAATGTTGGACGCCGTGCGTGTCGTTCTCGCTTCAGCGTCCCCCGCCCGGCTCGCCGTCCTGCGCGGCGCCGGGGTCCACCCCGAGGTCATCGTCAGCGGCGTCGACGAGGACGCGTACTCCGCCCCCACCACCGGCGAGCTGACCCAGGTGCTGGCGTCGGCCAAGGCGTCGGCGGTCGCCTCTCAGCTGGACGACGCCCTGGTGATCGGCTGTGACTCGATGCTTGACCTGGGCGGCCGGGCCTACGGCAAGCCCTCCTCGCCGCAGGAGGCGGAGGCCCGCTGGCATGAGATGTCCGGCCAGACCGGCACCTTGTTCACCGGCCACTGCGTGATCGACGTCGCGTCCGGTAAGTGCGAGGCGGCGGTGGCATCGACCACGGTGCGCTTCGGCAGCCCGACGGACGCCGAGATCTCGGCCTACGTCGCCACCGGCGAGCCGCTCACCATGGCCGGGGCCTTCACCATCGAAGGCCTCGGCGGCTGGTTCATCGACTCGATCGACGGCGACCATAACAACGTGATCGGCATCTCGGTCCCGCTGCTGCGCCTCCTCCTGCGCGACCTCGGCGTGACGGTCCCCGACCTCTGGCGGAGAGCCTGATTCTCCGGCCGGGAAGAGCGGGCTCTCAGTACAGCAGGCGCGAGTAACGGGACGGGTCGTAGTACGCCTCTAGCTCCTCAAGCGTTTCCGGTGTGCTCTGCACCGCCTTGGTCAGCGCCGCGACCGACGGTATGGCGCTGACGTCGGGCCACTGCTCGGGGTCCCACAGGCCCGACCGCATGAATGCCTTCTGGCAGTGCGAGAAGACCTGGTCGATCTCGATCAGGACCGCGAGCACCGGGCGCTTGCCGTGCACCTCGAGCTGGCCGAACCAGGGGGCGTCCCGCACCAGGCGCGCCCGCCCGTTGACCCGCAGCGTGTCGCTGCGCCCCGGGATCAGCGCGAGCACCCCGACGTGCGGGTTGGACAGGATGTTCAGGTACCCGTCGGCGCGCTTGTTCCCCGGCCGTTCCGCGATCACGATCGTGCGCGGGTCGAGCACGTGGATGAGCTGTCCGGCCGGGTCGCCCTTCGGCGAGGCGTCGCAGTTCCCGGCCGCGTCGCAGGTCGCCAGCACGCAGAACGGCGACGTCCGCAGCCACTCGATCTGCAGCGGGTGCAGGAACGTGCGCTCCTTGGTCACGGCCCGGCCCGTGGCGTGGCCGCCTAGTGCCTCGCGGAGCGCGGCCTCGGTGGTGATCTCGGTGATCTCGGTGATCTCGGTGATGCCGGTGCTCTCGGTGCTACCTGTCGTCTGGGCGGTCTCCAACGTGCCTCACAATCGCGTGAACGGCCGGACCGACGTCTGCTCGGACAGCAGGCCCGACGGCCCGATGATCTTGCGGTCCGGCTTGCCGACGACCTCCTTGTCCTTGCCGTCGTAGTCGAACTGCTCAAGGATGTGGCGGATGGCCTCAAGCCGGGCGCGCTTCTTGTCGTTGGACTTCACCACCGTCCACGGCGCGTCGGCCGTGTCGGTGTAGAAGAACATCGCCTCTTTAGCCTCCGTGTATTCGTCCCACTTGTCCAGGGACTGGATGTCCATCGGGGACAGCTTCCACTGCCGCACCGGGTCGACCTGCCGGATGACGAACCGCGTCCGCTGCTCGGACCGGGTCACCGAGAACCAGAACTTCGTCAGCTGCAGCCCGGAGTGCACCAGCATGCGCTCGAACTCCGGCGCCTCCCGCATGAACTCCAGGTACTCCTCGGGACCGCAGAAGCCCATCACCCGCTCGACCCCGGCCCGGTTGTACCAGGAGCGGTCGAACAGCACGATCTCCCCGGCGGCCGGCAGGTGCGTCACGTACCGCTGGAAGTACCACTGGGTCCGCTCGGTCTCGGTGGGCTTCACCAGCGCCACCACGCGCGCCCCGCGCGGGTTCAGGTGCTCGGTGAACCGTTTGATCGTGCCGCCCTTGCCGGCCGCGTCCCGGCCCTCGAAGACGATGACGATCTTCTGGCCGGTGTCCTTCACCCAGTTCTGCAACTTGACCAGCTCGATCTGGAGCAGCCGTTTGTGATGGTCGTAGTAGTCGCGGGTCATCCGCTCCGGGTACGGGTAGTCCTCTCGCCACGTGTCCACGGGGGTCCCGTCCGGCCAGACAAGAACGGGATCGTCGTCGTCGTCGTCCTCCACCCGGAGGCCGGCGAGGATGGCGAGGTCTGCGGGGTCCGCCGACCCCGGCGAAGGCAGCGCGTTGAACACGCTCCAAATACAGCACATCGGTGACGCGAGGTCACGGGCGGGGCGAGGTGTTCGCCCGCGCGTCCGGGCCGGCTCTCTTTCCTTCACCGAACGGGCTGCTGGTCCCCGCCCGGGTGTCATTCGTCGCCGTGCACGACCTGACCGCTGGCGATGGTCAGCGCGACCGAGGTATCGCCGATCGCCTGCGACGGGATGGCGTAGAGGTCCTGGCTGAGCACGGCGATGTCGGCGATCTTGCCCGGCTCGAGCGTGCCGGCCACGTCCTCTTCGTGGTTCACGTAGGCGACGCCCCGGGTGAAGGCGTCGATCGCGGTGTCCACGCCGATCGCCTCGTCTGGCAGGAGCGGCACCGTGGTCTCGGGGGCACCCGGCTCGCCCAGGCGGCGCGACAGCATCCGGTTGACCGCCACGTGCAGTTCCTGCAGCGGGTCGGCGCTCGACACTGGCCAGTCGCTGCCGAACGCCACGCGGGAGCCGTGCCGCAGCAGCGAGCCGATCCGGTACTGCCAGGCGGCGCGCTCCGGCCCGACGAACGGGACCGTGAGCTGGTCGTTCTGCGCGTCGGTGCAGGCCCACAGCGGCTGGAAGTTGCCGGTGACGCCGAGCCTCGCGAACCGATCAAGATCGGCAGGGCTGATGAACTGCAGGTGGGCGATGTGATGCCGCCCGCTCACCCGCTGCACCTCGGGCAGGGCGGCGAGCGCGTCGAGCGCCGAGCCGACCGCCCGGTCGCCGATCGCGTGGAAGTGCATCTGGAAGCCGAGATCGGCCAGCCGCGCGCTGGCCTCCCGCAGCTCTTCCGGCTCGATGAACAGCGACCCGGCGTGATCGGTGGCGTGACCGTGCCCGTCCAGGCACGGCGACCCCATCGCCGCGGTGAACGTCTCGCACACCCCGTCGAGCATCAACTTGACCGAAGTCGCCCGGAAGTACCCCCCGCCGTCGGCCTCCTCCCGGCGCGACTGCAGCATGTCGAGCTGGCGCAGGCCCCGGAACCGGTCCCACCACAGCGCCCCGGTGACCCGGCACGTCAGCAGCCGGTCCTTGGCGGCGCTCCGGTAGGTCGCGAACGTGTCGGGGATGCCGATCTCGCCCGCGTCGCCGACGCAGGCGTCCTGGATGCTGGTGATGCCGAGCGAGTGCAGGTGCCGCTGCGCCGCCAGCAGGGCGTCGGTGAGCTCTTTCTGCCCGGGCGGCGGCACGTAGTCGGCGACAAGCCGCATCGCGCCGTCGTGCAGCGCGCCGGTCGGGTTGCCCGCCCGGTCCCGCTCGATCCGCCCGTCCGCGGGGTCCGGGGTGTCCCTGGTGACGTCGGCGATGGCGAGCGCCGCGCTGTTCACCCAGGCGGTGTGATGGTCGCGGTTGGGCAGGAACGCCGGCCTGCCGCCGGTCACCTGGTCCAGGTCGTCCGCGGTCGGCGTGCCGCCGGGGAACGCGGGCATCGACCAGCCGCCGCCGAGCACCCAGGCGCTTGGCGGGAGATTCCCGCTGTAGACGGCGATCGCGGCCAGGTACTCCGGCCGGCTCTTGAAGTCGATCAGGTTGCAGCGCAGCGACTCGAGGCCGCCCTGGATCGGGTGGACGTGCGCGTCGCCGAAGGCGGGGATCGCCAGCCGGCCGCGCAGGTTCACCACCCGGCTGTACGGGCCGGTGAGGTCGCGGATCTCGTCGTCGCTGCCCAGCGCCTGGACCATGCCGCCGCTGATCGCGACGGCCCGCGCGAAGCCGGACGGGGCAGCCGGCGTCCGGATCCTGCCGTTGACGAGGACAAGCTCCGCGCCCCTGGGGCCCGCATTGGTCATAAAGCGGATGCTAGCGGTCTGGGCGGTAGCCTGTGCGCCATGAGCGAAGCCGTGATCTACACCGATGGCGCCTGCAGCGGCAATCCCGGTCCTGGCGGCTGGGGCGCGGTGCTCAGCTACGGCGACGTGGTCAGGGAACTGCACGGCGGCGAGCGCGCGACGACCAACAACCGGATGGAGCTCACCGCGGTCATCTCGGCGCTGGAGGCGCTGAAGCGGCCCGCGCCGGTGCGGCTCTACACGGACAGCAAGTACGTGCTCGACGGGATCACCAAGTGGGTGGCGGGGTGGCAGCGCAACGGCTGGAAGACCGCGTCGAAGCAGCCGGTGAAGAACGTGGACCTGTGGCAGCGCCTGGTCGCGGCGATGGAACCGCATGAGATCAGCTGGCAATGGGTCAAGGGCCACGCCGGGATCGCGGGCAACGAGCGGGCCGACGAACTGGCCCGCCAAGGCATAGAGGAAATACTGGCGCGGCGGTAGCCGGTAAAACGATCAGGTCGCCCGCCGAGGCGGGCGACCTGATCCGATGATGTCGCGTGTCGCGTGTAGCTAACCGCTGCCTAGCACCGCCCGTAGTACGCGCCGCTGTAGTACGTGGTCCAGGGGCTCCAGTTCGTGCCGTCGTTGGACAAGACGACCGCCGACCGCGCGTTCTGGTACGGGTTGAGCGTGGCGAGCGCGCCGTTGGACTCGTTGATCTGCCACAGGCCGTAGTCGGCCGTCGGGCTGATCGCGTTCGGGTTGCCCCCCGATTCGGCCATGGCGATCTCGGCCGCCATGAACGCGTCCGCCGAGTTGCCGCCCGCCGCTTCCCACAGCCGCTCCAGGGCCGAGCAGCTGTACTGGCCCAGCGGTGCCGACTGGACGACCACCGTGCCGCCGTCCGCGGTGCCGGCTGACCCGCTGCGCCGGAGCTGGGCGCCGGTGTCCGAGGACCGGATGGAGGTCGTGGCGGACACCGTCCGCGCCGGCTGCACGGCCTCGGCCGGCTGCACGGTCTCGGCCGGCCTGGCGTGCCGGGGCGTGTAGCCGGCGAGCGCGTAGTGCTCGGGGTCCGAGGCCGGCAGGGTGAGCTTCTGGCCCGTGTAGATCAGGTCCGGGTTCGAGACCGTCTTCTCGTTGACGAAGTACAGGTACTGCCAGTCGCCGTTACGGAAGACCCTGTTGGCGATACCGGACAGGGTGTCCCCGCTGCGTACCTCATAGGTCGTGGTCTGCGTGCGGGCGGAGTGCCGGGCCGGCTTGGCGGCGGCGACGGTGACGGTGCGCGTCGAGACCGAGTCCAGCGTGGCGACCGTCGAGGTCGCGGAGCTGCCTGCCCTGGCGTCCGTCGTGTGGGTGTGCGTTGATACGGGAACCGGCTTCGCGGCGGCGGCGAACGCGTGCGACGCCGCCGGCGCCGCCACGAGCGCGCCGGCGATGGCGACGGCCGGGGCCGCCTTGCCTGCCTGCGCCGCGACCTTCTCCACCTGCGTGGGGGTGGTGTGACGCCCCCTGCGCCTGATCCTCACCGGCCCGCGGTCACTACGCCCAGCGGTCATGCTCTCCCCATTGTCGGTACGTCGCCCGGCCTACGCGGTTTCGGTGCCTCTCGGCGGGCCTCCACGGTGCAGCGGGCCCGGCTGTGCGTGCCCGCTACGTTGCGGTTTCGAACGGTCTGTAGGCGTATCAACGCTTTCGTCCGTGCCGAACCATCGGATGGAACTATGGCAGGGATCGGCGGACGCTCGCAGGTGAACCGAGTTTTTTTCGTGACCGTGTCGTGATGAAATACGGACGAAGGGGTCGTGTTGGGGATACTTTTCCCTGGTGCGACTAGAGATAACTGTCGATGCGGCAGAGCTGTCATGAGCTAGGAGATACTGGGAAACGTGACTGATCAGCCTGAGCGCGTGGCTCGCTACTTTGAGGATTACGTTCCCGGGTTCACCCGGGACTGCGGCAGCTTCACGATGAGCGAGGCGGACATCGTCGCCTTCGCCGAGAAGTACGACCCGCAGCCGTTCCACGTCGACCCCGCGGGTGCGAAGAGCGGGCCGTTCGGCGGCCTGATCGCGAGCGGCTGGCACACGACGAGCCTGATGATGCGCCAGCTGGTGGAGCACTGGCTCAGCCCGGAGAGCAGCCTGGGTGCCGCGGGCATCGACGAGATCCGCTGGCCGAAGCCGGTTCGCCCGGGCGACACCCTGAGCGTCCGCGCGACGGTCATCGAGGCCCGCCGCTCGGCGAGCAAGCCGGACCGGGGCATCGTCAAGTCCCGGGCCGAGCTGACCGACTCCGGCGGCGACCTGGTGATGACCCTGACCGCGATCAACTTCGTGCTGGCCCGCGACGCTTCATAGGCGGCCGCCGTCAGCGCGGCGAATACCGCCGCGCTGACGATCGCTACCGCGACGAGCGTGCCAGCCGCGCGTCCTGCCTCGGTGCCGCCCGCTGCGCGGCCGCGGCGGCGAAGGCGCGGATGACCGGGTGCGGCTGGGCACGGTCGTCCTGCCGTTCCGGCTGGAAGAGCGTGCCCATGAAAAACGGGTGCCCGGGCAGTTCCGCGACCCTGACCGCCCCCGAGTCGTCGAAACCGCTGAACCGCAGCCCGCCGTCCGTCAGGATCTCCAGGTACCGCGGGTTCAGCCCGTAGGCGCAGTTGTAGCGCTCGGTGCGCCGCCCGGGGCCGAGGATCCGCGCGGCGAGGGTGCCCGGCACGACCATGACCGCCTCCTCGTGCCCCTTGAGCGAGCATTCGAGCGGGACGATCAGGTGCTCGGCGGCGTCCGGCGTGACCTCGGCGTGCTCCACGCCGGCCAGCCCGCAAACGTCGCGCGCGTACTCGATGAGCGCGTGCTGGAAGCCGCCGCAGGTACCGAGGAACGGAATCCCGGCCTCGCGGGCGGTGCGGATGGCCGCGATCGCCCCCGCGGGGCTTTCGTAGGGGCTGCCCGGGGTCACCCAGATCGCGTCGAAGCCCGTGAGGTCGCAATCGACCGCGTCAAGCGTGGTGATCCAGTAAGGGTCGAGCGCGATGCCCTCGCGGGCGAGCAGCGCGTCGATGACGACCGGGATGCGCGCGTGCGCCTGGACGGTTCCTGACCGGTCGCCGATGAGGGCGACCCGGGCCGTGTGCTGTGTCATGTCCTCATCGTCGCGCCCGAGGCGAGTTAAGCGCCAACGATGGTTTCTTGTCCGCCAATAAGTGATGCTTATGGAGTGGAAGCGCAACTGCTCAGGACGTTCGTGGCCGTGGCAAGGCTGGGCTCCTTCTCGGCCGCCGCCATGGAGCTCGGCTACACCCAGGCGGCGGTCTCCCAGCAGATCGCGGCCCTGGAGAACGACCTGAAGACCCAGCTGCTCACCCGCCGCCCGGTCGTCCCGACGGAGGCGGGCGCCCGCCTGCTGGAACACGCCGAGCCGATCCTGCTGCGCCTGGACGCGGCGCGGGCCGACGTCACCAGGCTGACCAGGGCGCCGCGCGCGACCCTGCTGATCGGCGTCACCCCCGTGGCCGGCGCGGCCTTCCCGCTCGCCGAGGCGCTGGCCGAACTGCGCACCCGTTTGCCCCGCCTCGACCTCACGGTCCAGGTGGCGCCGCGCCGCCAGGTAGCGGTCGCGGCGGCCCGCGGCGAACTCGACCTGGCCCTGACCGACGGCCTGACGGCCCCGGGGGACTCCCTACCGGAACAGGCCCCGGTAACCGCGATCGGCCTCACCGAGGAGACCGTCCGGGTGGTGCTGCCGCCCGATCACCCGCTGGCGGCGAGACCCGCGATCCGCCTGCCCGACCTGGCGGACGCGAGGTGGATCGAGGCGGAAAACGTGGCCCCGTCCCTCGAGGAGATCCGCAGGCACGCGGCCACCGAGGGCTACCGGCCCGCGCTCCGCTATCAGGGCACCGACACGGCCACGCTGCTCAACCTCGCGGCGGCCGGCCACGGCCTCACCCTGCTCCCGGAGAGCGCGGTCATAGATAAAGGCGTAACAAGCGTCCCGGTAACGCTCCCCAGGCTGTCGCACCGCGTAGAAATGCTGCACGCGGCCCTGCCCAAGGACTCGCCCGCCGACGCTCTGGCCGCGCTGCTGTCCCGCCGCTAGAGCGCGCCCAAACCCGCTCTGGTCCCGGCCGCGGGCCGCGGCCCGTCATGGTGGATCGTTGCGAGCACCAGGATGCTCCCAGCGATCCACCATCTCGCGCCGAGCGGCGCTGCGTTCCGGGAACGGCGGTTAGGCCGTGGGGGCGCCGCCGTTGCCTTCGACCGAAGGCACGCCGACGCTCTTGCGGACCGAGTCCAGGATCGTGATCCCCTGGGAGACCAGGCCGGCGGCGATCTCGCCGAGCCCGTCCGCCCCGTTGAGGACGCTCACGTTGGCGCCGGCCAGGCCGGCCGCGGCCTCCTTGACGATCTGCGGGAGCTGGGCGATCAGCAACTGGTCGAGCGCCACCCGGTTGTTGGACGCGGCCGCCTCGGCCGCGATCCTGGTGCGTTCCGCGTCGGCGATGGCGAGGATCTTTATCTTCTCGGCCTCGGCCTGGGCCGGCCGGATCACCTCGGAGACGAGCTGCTGCTGACGCAACTCGGCCTGGTGCTGGGCCAGTTCGGCCTGGGCGGCGATGACCGCGCGCTGGGCCTCGGCCTGGGCGAGCGGGCCGGCCTGGGCCGCCTCCGCCTGGGCCTTGTCGATCTCCGCCTTGTACTGAGCCTGCACGACCGAGGTCTGCCGGGCGAACTCGGCCTGCTTGCGGATCGACGCCTGCTGCGCCTCGGCGGCGGCCTGGTCGGCCGCGGCCTGGGCGATCTTGGCCTGGCGCTGGATCGCCGCGTTGTTCGGCGCGGCCATCGCCGCGATGTAGCCGGCCCCCATGTCGTCGATGGACTGGATCTGCAGCGAGTCGACGGTCAGCCCGATGGAGACCATCTCGGTCTTGGACCCGTCGAGTACCTCGGTGGCCAGCTTCTGCCGCTCGGTGACGATCTCCTCGACGGTCATCGAGCCGATGATCGACCGCAGGTGGCCGGCGAAGATCCGGCCGGTTAGCACGGACATCTGGTCCTGGTCGGACAGGAACCGCTGCCCGGCGTTGACGATGGACTCCTCGTCGTTGCCCACCTTGAACGCGATCACCGCCCGGACGTTCAGCGAGATGCCCTGCTTGGTCACGCAGGTCTCGGAGACCTCGGCCTCCTGCATGGACAGCGTGAGGTACCTGGCCTTGCGGAAGCCGGGCATGACGAACGCGCCGTGCCCGGTAACTACCCGGAATGGTGCTTCCTTGAGACCGTAACGGCCGCCGGAAACGAGCATTGCCTCATCCGGAGCGGGAACACGGTAGCCCAACATGATGTCACTCTCCTGAGCGATGGATTTGGCTGGAGCCTGGAGACGAAGGGGCTTCGCCGAGCGGGTCGTCCCACTCCACGACGTCAACCGTACGCGGGGCCTGTGAGTCGGTGATAAGGACGGTAGTCCCCCGGGGCAGCGGGTTATCTGACCAGGCCAGGAACTTCTCAGACCCACCGCGGACCCTGATCCAGACTTCGCCAGGGCCCGCCTTGCCGCGGGTGGCGGTGACGATGGTGCCAACCGCGCCGACTACGGATTCGTCGCGAGCCACAGTTTGCCGCTCCTCAAATGCGAACGCCGAACACAGCCTAGCGACGGCTGGCGGAAAAGCCACCTTTCGTTAGGCTAAGAAAGTGACTATCCCAAAAAGCCGGCGGAATAACCCCGCAGATCCACGGGCGGCCGCCGGCGGCGGCCCGGCGCAGCGAACCGGGCTAGCCATGGTCGTCCTCATGGCGGGCGTGCTGATGACCGCCACCGACACCACCATCGTGGTGCTCGCGCTGCCGGCGATCCAGCGCGAACTGCACGTCGGCCTGTCCAACGTGATCTGGGTGATCATCAGCTTCCTGCTGGTGATCACGCTGCTCGCGACGCAGGTTGGCCGGCTCGGCGACATGTTCGGCCGCGTCCGGATGTACGAGACCGGCTTCGCGGTGTTCGTCCTCGGCTCGTTCCTGTGCGCGCTGGCCTGGGACGAGGTGTCGATCATCGTGTTCCGCATCGTCCAGGGCGTCGGCGGCGCGCTGATCATGGCCAACAGCGGCGCCGTCATCGCCGACCTCTATCCGCGCGAACAGCGCGGCCGCGCCTACGGGTTCACCTCGCTCGGCTGGACGATCGGCGCGGTCCTCGGCGTGGTGCTCGGCGGGCTGATCGTCACCTACATCTCGTGGCGCTGGATCTTCTGGATTAACGTGCCCACCGGCGTGGCGGCCATCGCGATCGCGCTCCGGGTCCTGCACGACAAGGGCGAACGGGTCCGCCAGCGGCTCGACCCGCTCGGCATGGTGACGCTCGGCCTGGGGCTGTTCGGCGTGCTCTGGGCGATCACCAAGCTCGCGAACGGGCCGTTCGACGCGTCGACGGCCGGGTTCCTGATCGGCGGCGTGATCTTCATCGGCGTGTTCGTGCTCGTGGAGTCGCGGGTCACCGCGCCCATGGTGCCGCTGCGGATCTTCAAGGTCCCCACGATGGCCGCGTCCCTGTGCGCGTCGCTGTTCCAGGGGCTCGCCAGCTTCGCGGTGCTGTTCCTGCTGCTGATGTACCTGCAGGGCCCGCGCGGCCTGTCGCCGATAAACGCGTCGCTGCTGCTGCTGCCCGGCTACCTGCTCTCCGGCGGCGTCAACATCCTCGCGGGGCGCCTCGCCGACAAGCGCGGCCCGGTGCTGCCCGCGACCCTCGGCCTCGCACTGCAAAGCGTCGCGCTGATCCTCTACGCGCAGCTGAGCAACGGGACGCCGCTGTGGTGGATCGTGTGCATCGGGGCGGTGAACGCGGTCGGGGCGTCGCTGTTCTTCCCCGGCAACAGCTCGGCGATCATGAAGGCGGCGCCGCCGGACATGTTCGGCATCGCCTCGGGGATGATGCGGACCTTCGCGAACATCGGCATGGTGTTCTCGTTCGCGGTGGCCATCCTGGTGGCCTCGCGGTCGATCTCCCGGCAGCTCGCGTTCGCGATCTTCGTGGGCACGACCACGCTGCACGGGTCGCTGGCGTCGGCGTTCACCTCGGGCCTGCACGCGGCGTTCTACGAGTCGGTCGCGTTCATGGTGATCGCCGCGATCCTGTCCGCGCTGCGCGGCGGCCGGAGCAGGAAGGGGCCGGAGAACCGCTAGCCACGGGCGACGGCTACAGCCAGCCGTTCCTGATGCTGTCCGCGGCCCCGTCGGCCGGAGCGGTGCCCAGTTCGCCCGCGCGGACCTTGTCCAGCATCAGGCCGGCCACGCCCACGATCGCGGGCGCCATCTCCTTGAGGCTGGCCGCGTCGGACGGGCCGGCGATGTCCTGCGGGACCTCGGCGCGGTCGAGGATCCCCGGCAGGTCGGCGAGCTGGCCGGCCAGCCAGCCGAGCGGGTCCTGCGACAGCTCGCGGAGGAAGACGCGGGAGGTCGGATCCCAGTTCGGGCCGAACTTCGGGTGGTGGTGGGTGCGGTTGAAGCTGCCGGGCTTGCCGTCCACCGATTCGAGCAGGTCCACCCGCCAGATCGGCGCGCCGGCCGCGATCGGGACAGCCGAGTAGATCGTGCCCTTCAGCTCGCCGCGGTCGAAGGCCCGGAGCTCGAGCCGGACGCCGTGCTCCGGCCCCTCCTGCCCTTTGTGCGGGTTGGGGTCGAGGAAGTACAGGTCGCCGACGACAACGCCAACCTTCTCGAAGACGAAGGCCTGAAGCATGAAACCACCTAAACGATCGCTGGCCGGGTACGGGGACGCGGTGCGCCGCCTCCCACTATCACCCGGCCGGCGACGATGAGTCCAGCCCGCGCCGCGGGCCGGACGCTACGAGTTGGCGTGGCCCTGGGTCCAGCTCGTCCACTGGTTGTAGACCCAGACCTCGGTGCCCTTCCCCGGGGACTCGCTGATCGTCAGGTCCCGGTAGAACCAGCTGGCGATGTCGTACGGGATCCGGACGCAGCCGTGCGAGACGGGCTGCAGCGGGACCTCGGAGTTGTACTCGCCGTGGATCGCGTACCCGGAGTAGTTGAAGAACACCGGGTTGAACATCGCGCCGAGCGGTCCCTGGTCCCAGCCGCGGACGAGGTAGAGCGCGCGGAACTCGCCGGTCGGGGTCTCGGCGTAGGCGCCGCCGCCGTAGTAGTAGTGGCCGCCGCTTGAGACATGGCTGACCAGCGCGATCTGGTGGTTCTTGAAAAAGACCAGCACGCCGAGGCCCAGGTTGACCTCGACCCTGGTCGCCGCCGCCTTCGGGTACTTCGCCCGGTAGGCGGTGGGGTGCACGAGGGCCCTCTTCGTGGCCGCGTCGACGACGCCGGTCACCTTGACGTGGTTCACCTCCTGGAACGCCCAGACGGCCTCTTCGGTGTCGCTGCCGAACTGCCCGTCGAGCGGCCCCGGGTAGTACTTGAGCGAGGCGAGGCGCGCCTGGAGGGCCTTCACGTCCGCGCCGGTCATGCCGGGGGCCAGGGTGCGCGAAGGCGGAGTGTAGGCGGGTGCCAGCGCGTGCGCGGTCACCGTCGGGGCGGCGGTCGCCGCGGGCGCCGCGGGCCCCACGGTCGCCGCGGGCCTGGAGAAGGCCGTCGGCGCGGCGGCCGGGGTTCCCGTCGCGCAGCCTGCCACCGCGATCGCCGCTGCCGCCAGCGCGGGCAGGGCCGCCGCCATCAGCTTCCTGCCGTGCGTCCGCGCCATGCGAGTCACGTCCTTCATAGCTGAATCGTCTCCTTATGAAGACGTCATTGCCAGCCCCACCGTTGCGTGCTGAGGCAGCAAAAACCGCAGGCCGCAACGGCCGGCACCGCGGTATCCGCGGGGCCCGGGCACGGCGGACAGTCTCGGGTAAGACCTTTCCCGCGCCCGAACGTTCCGGCGCGGCGCTTCCGCCCCGGATCGCCCGCCGCCCGGTTGACCCGGGCGGCGGCGAGAGCGCCCCGATCTCGCGGGCACCGGGCTTCCGGCCCGCCTCGACGGGCTTCCGGCCCGCCTCGACGGGTGCCCGGGCAGCCGCTGGCGGCCGGGCGCCGGCGAGATTCCCCAGTTCAGC
>DAHWEX010000073.1 GCA_027326205.1 Actinomycetota bacterium | reverse complement strand
GCGTCCGCCTGATAGTGGATCGTTAGGAGGCGCGGGGGCCTCGTAACGATCCACTATCACCAGCAGCAGGACTCCTCGCCCGCGCCGACGCCCCGGTCAGCGCGGAGTCGGCGAAGATCGCCGTGAATAACCCTCCATGAGCCCGCTTTGCAATATGCCGGATATGAGGCTTATTCGGGCGCGCCGAGCCGGCGTTCCGAATGGCGCTGTGGCCCGAGTGGCCCTAGTGGCCCTAGTGGCCCCAGTGGCCCCAGTGGCCCCAGTGGCCCCTTGGCGCTGCGGCCCGCGCTATCGGTGCGGCGCGCCACCGCGCCGATCCGCTTTTGCGGCGGGGGCCACAGCGACTGCGGCAGGAACTAGCCTCTTAGACCCCGCGTCACTGGGCGTTGCGGTAACCTCCGAACCGGTTACTATCGAGGAGAAGATGGGTTAGTCGAATTGTCGTTCTACCTGGTGTTATGATCACGCCATGGCTGCGTACATACCGCCGGGCTGGCCAGCCGGAGTGCATCCGCCGGGCAGCGAGGACTTTG
The DNA here is from genome assembly GCA_027326205.1 of Actinomycetota bacterium. Classification (GTDB taxonomy): domain Bacteria; phylum Actinomycetota; class Actinomycetes; order Streptosporangiales; family Streptosporangiaceae; genus Trebonia. Next base: position 4,835 of record DAHWEX010000073.1, on the reverse strand, counting down.
AGGCGACCGCGATCGCCTGGCTGCTTGACGTCGTGCCGCCCGATTTCCGGCTGCACGGCATCCTGCGGCGGCATCCGGCCGCCCTGGCGGCGATGGCCCGGCACCATACGCAGGCCTGCGTGGAGGGCGCCCGGGACGGCTACCGCACGGCCCGGACCGAGCTCGGCGAGGCGCTGCCGCCGCACGCGATCGACGCCGTGCTGGCCGCCTACCGGACCGAGGGGCGCCGCCTCGCGAGCACCGCGAAGGCCGTGGTCCTCATCGAGCAGGCCCTGCGCGACGATAACTTCACTCCGCCGCCCCGCACTGGTCGCAAGCCGTAACCTCAGTCACAGACCCTGTTTTTTGCCGTCGGCTCGGCGGCAAATACCCCGCGCGGCCCCTTGCGGAAAAAACTGATATCAGTATGATAGGTAACTGGTATCAGAGAAACTCTCCTTGGAGGTGGGCAGAATGACCGCCCAGACTCAAACCTCAATCGCCACCCTCAGTTCCCCTAACCAGCCGATGCGTGAGCGCGCGGCCTGGTACATCGGCGGCCCGCTGCTGCTGCTCGCCGACCTGCTGGTGCTGACCGTAGCCGTCATCTTGATCTGGCAGGGCGCGGTGCACAAGGGCGCGACGGAGGGGATCCTCTCCGTGCTCGGCGTAATCTTCGCCATCGCCTTCTTCATGGTGTGGCGCGGCATCATCATCGTCGCGCCGGGACGGGCGCACGTCGTGCAGCTCTTCGGCCAGTACAAGGGCACCGTCCGGCAGCCCGGGATGCAGTGGGTGAACCCGTTCTCCAACCGGATCCCGGTCTCGACCCGGATCAGGAACATGGAGACCGCGCAGGCCAAGGTGAACGACTCCGACGGCAACCCGATCGAGATCGCCGCCGTGGTCGTCTGGCAGGTACACGACACCGCGCAGGCCATCTACTCGGTCGACGACTACGTCAAGTTCGTCGCGATCCAGGCCGAGACCGCCGTCCGGCACATCGCGTCGAGCTACCCCTACGACGCCCGGGGCGCCGAGGGCGTGCTCTCGCTGCGGGACAACGCCGACGAGATCACCGCGCGGCTGTCCGCCGAGCTCACCGTCCGGGTGCAGGCGGCCGGCGTGGAGGTCGTCGAGACCAGGCTCACCCGGCTCTCCTACGCCGCGGAGATCGCCGGGGCCATGCTCCGCCAGCAGCAGGCCGCCGCGGTCGTCGGGGCGCGGGCCAAGATCGTCGAAGGCGCGGTCGGCATGGTGCGCCTGGCGCCGCAGCGGCTCGACGAGGAGAACGTTGTCGACTTGGACGAGGAGCGCAAGGCCGCGATGGTCTCCAACCTGCTCGTGGTCCTCTGCAGCGAACAGGCCACCCAGCAGGTGGTGAACACCGGCTCGCTCTACTCCTGACGGCAGCCATGGCAGAACGCAAAAGCATTCTCCTGCGGCTCGATCCGGCCGTCCACGACGCCCTGGCGAAGTGGGCGGCCGACGAGATGCGCTCGACCAACGCCCAGATCGAGTTCCTGCTGCGCCGGGCCCTGGGCGACGCCGGCCGCATGCCGGCGAGCGCCCGGCAGATGCGCCGCCCGGGCCGGCCCGCCGCCAACGGGGACGGCGGCGGTGAGTAGGGCCACGGGGCGGCCCGCGGCGGGGCCAGGGCGGCCGGCCACCGGCCCGCTGGCCAGCGCTTCGCCGGCGGGCTAGAATCGACGACGATACATCAACACGGGAGCTCGGGCTGACCGGGCTGAGAGGGTGGCATAACCACGCGCCACCGACCGTCGGAACCTGACCGGGTAATGCCGGCGTAGGGAGGCTTTTGTGGCTTCGACCACCGATTCCGATGCTGTTTCCGCTGGCAGCGGACCGGACGGTTTCGTCACCGTCCCCGGTGACCGGCACTCCGAGGTCGGGCGGACGCTCGCGGAGCCGGTTCCGCAGTCGCTGGGACTGCTCGACCAGTTCGGCCTGTGGGGCAACCTCGGGGTCAGCCTGCTGGGGTTCACCGGCGCGATCTTCGTCCTGCAGCCGGAGGGCACCGGGACGCCGGAGCTGTCGCTGCTGGCGGCGCTGACCGCCATCGTGGTCGGGACGCTACTCGGCACCGTGGTGCTCGCGCTCTCCGGGATACCCGGCACGCGGACCGGCGCGCCGGCCATGGTGCTGTTGCGCGGGCTGTTCGGGGCGCGGGTGTCCTACCTGCCCACCGCGCTGAACGTGCTGCAGCTCTTCGGCTGGAGCATCTTCGAGCTCGTGACGATCGCGACGGCCGCGCAGACGGTGGCGCCCGGCGTGCCCAAGTGGGGATACGTCCTCATCGCCGGGGCGCTGACCGCGCTGCTGACCATCCGCCCGCTCGGCGCCATCCGCGTGCTGCGCCGGTACGCCACCGCCGCCGTGCTCGTGGTGATGACCTACCTGTTCGTCCAGTTGCTGCGGCACCCGCTGCCGTCGCTGACGCACGGCACGTGGTCCGGGTTCTGGGTCGCCACCGACACCGTGGTCGCCGTCGCCATCTCGTTCGCGCCGCTCGCCGCCGACTACATGCGGCACGCGCGCAGTTCGCGGTCGGCGTTCGCGGGGGCGGTGGCCGGCTATAGCGTCACCCAGGTGCTCTGCTACGTCATCGGGCTGCTGGCGCTGGTCACGGTGGCCCACGGCAACTCCAGCGACATCTTCGGCGCGTTCATCGCGTTGCCCGTCGGCGCCCTGGGGTTCGCCATCCTGGCGGCGCGGGAACTCGACCAGTCGTTCGCGGACGTGTACTCGACCGCGATCTCGCTGCAGAACCTGCGTCCGCTGTGGGACCGGCGGGTGCTGGCCGGGTTGATCAGTGGCCTGGTCACGGCGGGCGCGCTGTGGCTCAACATCGCGGACTACGAGAACTTCCTCACCCTGCTCGGCTCGGTGTTCGTGCCGATGTCGGCGGTGCTGATCTTCGACTACTTCTTCGGGGCGGGCAGGGGAGGGGGCTGGGACCTGTCCTCGTCCGCGCGGCCCCGCTGGGCGATGCTGGCGCCGTGGGCCGTGGGGTTCGTCGTCTACCAGCTCATCAACCCCGGGTACATCTCCTGGTGGGCGTCGGCCTGGTCGTCGGCCGGGAGCGCGATCGGGTTCACCCCGGCCAGCTGGATGTCCGCGTCCATTTTGTCGTTCTGCGCTTCTGGCGTAATGACCCTGCTGGGGACGGTCACCGGGCGCCTGCTGCGGCGGTGAGTCACGGGAACGTGACAGACTGGGGACGAAACCCTGTTCTTTTGATGGTGCCGAGCCTGAGGTAGAGGCCAAGCCAGGCGGGAGCACTGAGATGGCACACCAGGCGAGGATCTTGCTCGTCGATGACCGCGCCGAGAACCTTTTCGCACTCGAGGCGATCCTGTCGTCGCTGGACCAGGAGCTTGTCTTCGTCCGCTCCGGCGAGGCCGCCGTCGAAGCGGCGGCCTCCAGCGAGTTCGCGGTGATCCTGCTCGACGTGGTCATGCCGGGCATGGACGGCTTCGAGACCGCCGGGCAGATCAAGCGGCGCGCGCGCACGTCCGACGTGCCGATCATCTTCCTGACCGCGGCGGGCGCGGAGCCCGAACTGGCCTTCCGCGGCTACGCGGCGGGCGCCGTCGACTACATCTCCAAGCCGTTCGACCCCTGGGTCCTGCGCGCGAAGGTCTCGGTCTTCGTCAACCTGTACCTGAAAGACCGGCTGGTCTGCGACCTGACGGCACTGCTGCCCGCGATCGAGGAGGCCGCCGCCGGGCTCGCCGGGCTGAGCGGGGCGATGGCCCCGGCAACGCTGGCCGACGGGCTCGCGCAGCTGGACGGGGCCATCGCCGCGCTGCGTTCCAGGCTGGGCGGCCTCAACGTTTCCAGCCCCTCGGGCATCTCCGGCGCCAAGGGATAGCGCCCCCTGCTCAGCGGCGGTCTTCAGCGCGCGGCGGCTGCCAGCCCTCCTTGGTGTGCTCGCGGACGATCCTCGCGGGCACGCCGGCCACCACGCACCGGTCCGGGATCTGGCCGCGGACCACGGAGCCGGCCGCGACCACCACGTTGCGGCCGATGTCCGCGCCGGGCAAGATGATCGCCCCCGCACCCAGCCACGAGCCGGCGCCGATGCGCACCGGGCGGTTCGTCGGCAACTGGCTGCCGATCGGGGTGCCGGGATCCTCGTAGCCGTGGTTCTGGTCGGTAATGTAGACGTAGGGGCCGGTCCACACATCGTCCTCGATGACGACCGACTCGTGCGCGACGATGTGGCTGCCCCGGCCGATCACGCAGCGATCCCCGATCCGGACCACTGGCGAGCTGACCATCTGCTGGCCCGGCGCCATGCCGGCGGTGAGGGAGACGCCCGGGCCGACGAGGGTGCCCTCGCCGATGTGGATCGACGCCTCGTTGAACACGGCACCGGGCGGGAAGGCGAGCATGCTCCCCGCCCCGAACGCGCCGAACCGCCTCCCACGGGGAGAGCCGGGCCCAACCGATCCGGCCACTGCGGCCCAGTCCCAAGCGTCCTGCAGCACGTCGGAGGCCAGCCGGTGGAGGGCGTGGCGCGCCAGGGTCCCCAACGGGCGGACCCGGTTGGCAATCATTCCCCCGACGCTACCGCCGGCTCCGAGGGCGACCCCGGCAGCGGCCCGGTTCACGACCCGAAGTGCGCCCACCCTGCACCGGCGCCATCACCCTCCGTTGGGGCCCCCGGCGGGACAATGACGCAATGGACGGACCGACTGCGGCCCACGGCGTGCGCTCGGCACCCGAGAGGCCGCACCGGGCCGGTTCGGTGCGGCGCAGGGGGCGCATGCGGCGCGCTGGGCGTTCTTGGGCGCTGACGGCCTGCGCCGTCCTGGCAGGTTCGCTCCTTT
>DAHWEX010000734.1 GCA_027326205.1 Actinomycetota bacterium | reverse complement strand
GGGCTTGACGCCGCACTGGCGCCCGGCACCGGGTTTCCGCCCGGTACCGGGCTGGCGATCGGCACCGGGTTTCCGCCTGGCACCGGGTTTCCGCCTGGCACCGGGCAGACGATTGGCACCGGGCTGGCGCCCGGCGCTGCGCTTGCGGCGGGCACCGGGCTGGCGCCCGGCGCCGCGGGGACGGCGGCTGGTTCCGCCGCTCCGGGTGGGCACGACTACCCGTCACCCGCGGCGTCACCCGCGGCGACTGCCCGCGGCGGTTCCGGAATGTCGCGCGCTGGCGCGCACGACATTCCGGAAATTTCAACATATGGGAGCGCGGGCCGGGTCTTCCTCGCCGGGTCCGCGATCGATGACCTGACCGCCTACGAGGCCCTGGAAGGCCTCGGCCTCGCGATCGTCGGCGAGGACCACGAGTGGGGCGACGACGGCAGCGAGTACCCGCGGGCCACCCGCGACCCGCTGGACGGGATCGTCGACCGCTACCACTTCGCGCACGGCGGCGCCGCCCGGGCGGGGCTGGCGGACCGGGTCCGTGCCGCGGTAGACCGGGTGCGCGCGGCCGGCCCGGACGGCGTGCTCTACCTGCTCGGCCCGCACGACGAGGCGGCCGGCTGGCACCTTCCGGCGCTCCGGGAAGCCCTCGGCGGCACCCCGCTCGTTCCCGTGCGCCTGCGTGATCCCGCGCAGGCTGGCCCAGGGCCGGGGGACGGCGGCGGCTGGCCGGAACTGCGGGCGGCCGGGCGGCTGCTGCTCGGCGAACTGGGAGCCGGGAGCGCCGCCGGCGGAACCGGCCGCGCGGCGACGGCCGGCGGCGCGGCGGCCGTCCATGGCTGAGCAGGCGGGCGTGCGGCGCCGCCCCGAACTGGCCTGCACCCAGCGGTTCATCCGCTACCAGCGGGAATGGTTCGCCGAGGTCCGGGAGCGGGCCGCCGCGGGCGAGCCGGTCGCGCTGCTGTCCGCCGACGCGCCGCACGAGATCTACCGGGCCATGGACATCCCCTACGTGGTGGTCCAGTGGTGGTCGTCGGTGATCGCCGCCAAGCAGAAGGCCCCGGGCTACCTGCGGGCGCTGGCGGCGGCCGGGTACCCCGACGACTCCGAGCAGTACAACGCGCTGCCGCTGGGCGAACTGCTCGCCGCCGACGCGGACCCGCCCTGGGGCGGGCTTCCCCGGCCCGCCATCATCTCGGCGTCGCTGAGCACCGACGCGATGCGCCCGCTGTTCGAGACCTGGGCGGAGCGCTCCGGCGCCGTCTTCTACCCGGTCGAGAAGACCGTGGACCCGCGCGCCGACCCGCCCGAGGAGTGGTGGGCCCGGCTGCCGGGATCCTGGGACCGCTTCCTGCCCGCCGCGCGGCTCGACCTGCTCACCGACGAGCTGACCGGGCTCGTCCGGGTGCTCGAGCAGACAACCGGGCGGCGCTTCTCCGAGAGCAGGCTGGCGGAGGTCATGCACCTGGCGAACGAGCAGGCCGAGCACAACGCGGCGGCCCGCGACCTCGTAGCCGCGACGGCGCCGGCGCCGGCGAGCGTCGCGGAGACCATGCCGGCGGTGATGGTGCCGCAGTGGCACCGGGGCAGCGCCTGGGCCCGCGACGCCGCCGCCGAGTTCCGCGCGGAACTTCGGCAGCGGGCGGACGCCGGGGAGGCCGCCTGCCAGGGAGAGCGGGTCCGGCTCATGTGGCTCGGCCGCGGCCTGTGGTCCAGCCTCGGGCTCTACCAGCACTTTCAGGACACCTACGGGGCCGTTTTCGTCTGGTCGATGTACCTCGGGCTGGCCGCCGACGGGTACGCGCGGTACTTCGACGGCCGGGACCCGCTGCGGGCGCTGGCCGCCCGCTTCGTCACGGTCGGCGACGAGCTGCGGATGCCGGCCTGGTCGGCCGCCTGGCACGTCAAGGAGGCGGCGCTGCACCAGGTCGACGGCGTGGTCAGCCTGGGCGAGGACGACTACTTCTCGGTACGGCGGCTGGAGGCCGCGGGTGTCCCGGTGCTGTCGCTCGCCGCGGACAACGTCGACCGCCGGACGTGGAGCGAAGACGAACTGCAGGCGGTCATCGCCCGCTTCATCGAGGAGCGGGCCATCCCCGCCGCGGAACGGAGGCACCATGCCAGCTAAGGACCTGTCAGCCGAGGACCTGCCAGCTGACGCCAAGCTAGCCGGGGACCTGCCCGAGGGGCCGCTCGCCGGCCTGCGGGTCATCGACATGACCCGCGCGCTGGCCGGGCCGTTCTGCACGCTGGTGCTCGCCGCGCTGGGCGCGGACGTGATCAAGGTGGAGGACCCGGCCGGCGGCGACATCGCCCGGGGCAACTCCCCGTACCTGGGCAGCGACGGGCTTTCGCTCGACGGGACCGGGCCCGACGCGATGTCGCTCGCCGTGCTCAACCGCTGCCGGGGAAAGCGCAGCCTCACGCTGGACCTGAAGCGCCCCGGCGCGCGGCGGGTCTTCACCGACCTGGTCCGGCACGCCGACATCGTGGTGGAGAACTTCTCCAGCGGCACCGCCGACCGGCTCGGCGTCGGCTACGCGGCCGCCCGGGCCGCGAACCCCGCGGTCATCTACTGCTCGATCAGCGGCTTCGGCGCGGATGCCAGCACCGGACTGCGGGCCATGGACACGATCATCCAGGCACTCAGCGGCGTCATGTTCGCCAGCGGCGCGCCGGGCGAGCCGCCGGTCCGGGTCGGCGTGCCCATGGCCGACGTGCTCACCCCCGTCTGGGCGGTCGTCGGCATCCTCGCCGCCCTGCACCGGCGCACCGCCACCGGCGCGGGCGAGCACGTCGACGTCTCCATGCTCGGCACCCTCACCTCCCTGGTCGCCACCGAGGACTGGTCGGCGATGGAGCAGCTTGGCCAGGTGCTGCGCACCGGTCCCACCTTGCCCAGGCTCGCCCCGTTCGGCATCTACCAGTGCGCGGACGGGTGGGCCGCGATCGTGGCGCCGCAGGACAAGCTGGTCGCCGACCTGTTCACCGCCATGGGACGCCAGGAACTGCTGACCGATCCGCGGTTCGCCACCCGGGACGCGCGGGTGCGGCACGAGCAGGAGCTGACCGGGCAGATCGAGCGGTGGGCCGGCGCACTGCCCGCCGCGCAGGTGGTGGCCCGGCTGGCGGCGGCGGGCGTGCCGGCCGCGCCGGTCCGCACGCCGCAGCAGGCCGTGGCCGACGAACGGGTGACCAGCCGGGAGGAGACGCTGCCGGTCGAGCACCCGGTACTCGGCCAGTTCGCCGGCCTGCGGACCAGCGGGATCCCGTTCCGGCTGGCCGGCGCCCGGGTCGGCTTCGCCGGGCCGGCCCCGCGACTGGGCGAGCACACGGAGCGGGTGCTGACGGACGTCGCCGGCTACTCCGCGGAACAGTTCGCGGCGCTGCGGCGCAGCGGGGTCATCGGAGAGGAACCGCCGCTGGAGCCGTGACCTTCGACGGCTGGCCGGCTCACTTGCCGGAGCGGCCGCCCGGGTCGGCCAGGGACAGCACGCAGGCGCCCAGTGCCTTGCGCAGGGTCTCGACATCCGCGGGTTCCAGCGGATCTAGCATCCTGGCCTCCAGCCGGTCGATCCGGATATCGCATTCCGCCAGCACCGCCCGGCCGACGGCCGTCAAGTTAATTCTTCTGATATGCCGGTTAGCGGGATCTGGCGTACGGATTATCAGTCCTTTCCTTTCTAGGATTTTTACCATTTCATTTCCGGCTTGCGGGCTGACGAATGAGCGCTGTGCCATCTGCGCCGCCGATAGTCCGGGGTGCCGGGCCAGCACGCTTAGCGCCGTGTACTGAAGCGCTGTCACTCCGAACTCGCCGACAATGGCATCCAGGCCCGCGCGAATGGCAAGTTCCAGCTGCTTCACAAGATACGTTGTGCGCGCCAGCCGGGCAGGGTGCTCCTCTTCGGCGAATGTCATTATTAAACAATAGCAATTAGTTCGGCGACATGCCTACCGTACTTGAGGGATATTCGGGGAAATGTCCTCACGGTAACCGTGAAAGCACAGGGTCCCGCGGCGGAGGCGGCTCAGCCGCGCGGGCGCGAACTGGACCGGGCCAGGCGCACCGGGGCGACGCCGCGGTCGTTGATGGGAGCGCCCAGGCCGTCGGCGCAGCGGCGCAGCAGGTCCTCCAGGAGGACCGCCTCATGCGCCTGCAGTCCCGAGCACATCTCGGCCTCCAGAGTGTTCGCGGCATCCTCGCACGCCGCGATCACCTCCTCGCCCCGCACGGTGAGCGACGCCTCAAGGATCCGGCCGTGGTCGGCGGCCGGGTGGCGCTCCACCATGCCGCTCGCGATCAGGCTCTTCAGCACCTCGTTGGCGCCCTGCGGAGAGACCCCGGTCCAGCGCGACAGGTCCGCGTTGGACATGTTGGGAAGCCGCCGCAGCGCGAACATGCTGACGTACTCGGCCTCGCTGACCCCGTACTCGGCCAGTCGCGCGGACAGCTTCGCACTGAAGGCCCGCACCACGTGCCGCAGGGCGTGCCGCAGCGTCGGATCCGGGCTCCGCGCCGGATTGCGTTCCCTGTCCACCTCAGCACCCTACACACCCGCAGGGCCGCCGGCGGCGTACCGCCAGCCGCCAGGACCCGGTACCCTAACAAGGATTCCGCCTCACGCGAGGCCGGAGACCAGCCAGGGCGCATAGCTCAGTGGAGGAGCATCCGCCTTACAAGCGGAAGGCCGTAGGTTCGAGCCCTACTGCGCCCACCAGATTCGAGAAACTGGCCCGTTACTGTCGGTGCTTGAAGGCGCTTTCGTGCGCCCGCCAGGCTACGAACCTTGATCTTCTGGGTCCTTGCCGGCGTCGGGGACCTGGGGCGTGTCGGGCGGCGGGCCGGCCGGCTCCGGTGGCTTCTTGCCGGCGGCGGCGGCCGCCGGGCGGGACGGGCGTGGCGGGCGCCGGAGCGAGATGCGGGTGACCGCGAGCAGGAGCGCCAGGGCGAGGGCGATCAGGCCGACCGCGTCCGCGCCGAGGTGGCTCGCGGCCCCGGAAAGCGTGGTGGTGCTGGCGGCTTGCCGGGCGTTCCCCACTCGCAGCGCGCCGGAGCTCAGGGCAGAGCTCGGGGCGGAGCTCGGCGCGATGGTGGGAAGCAAGCCGGAGGCGTTGTCCTGCGGGCTCAGCGTGGACGCGGGGGTCGTGAAGCCGGGCAGGGGCAGGGGGGCCAGCGACGATACGGACGAGGTGGACGAGATGGATGAGGTGGCGGCGACCGGGGCTGGCGCCGACGACGCGGTGGCGGAGACGGCGACGGATGCGGTCGCCCGCGGGTCCGTGGGCAGGTTGGGCGCGGTGGCGGTGGCCGTCAGGGAGACCGCGGTAACGGTGGTCAGGGTCAGCGGGACCGCGACCTGGGCCTGGAACAGCCGCTGAGCGGAACTAGAGTCCACCGCGCCCAGGGTGCAGGAGGACGTGCCGTCGCCGGTACCGCAGCCGAAGCTGAAGCTCGCCGGCCCGGTGCCAGCCGGGGTGGCCGTCAGGTCGACCGTGACGTCCGCGACGGTGCCGCCCTCCGCCCAGGCGCCCACGGCCCACTGGGCGGCCTGCCCGCGTTCGTCGCCCCGCTGCAGCGGAACCACCCCGACGCACAAGGTCGCTGGCCAGGTAGCCGCCGTCACGCTCGCTAGCGTTGACGCGGAGGAGGCGGATGGCGTCGGCGTCGCCGTGGTTGCCGACGGGGTCGGCGTCACCGTCGTCGCCGTATCAGTGGGGGCCGGCGTTGACGTTGTCGCGGTGCCCGTTGGCGCGGCCGTGCTAGAGGTCGCCGTGGCCGTGCCGGACGCCGTCGCTGTCGCGGTTGCCGTGGCAGTCGCCGATGCCGGCGTCCGCGTGGCCGACGGGCTGGGCGAGGCGGTCGGCGCCTGCAGCGCCTCGCATGACTCGCTGAGCCCTGGCGTCACCGCCGGTGACGTGACGGCGACCGTGGTTGCCGCCGCGTCACGCGCCGCGGCGGCGAAGAAGCCGGCCGAAGCGGTGAGCACGGTGCCTCCCGCCACCAGAGCGGCCGCCGTGCGCCGTACCCGCGTCAAACGCATGTAACGTCCCTGCTTGCCCTGATCCGGCTGCGATGGAAGAACGGCTTCACGAGAGGCCACGTGATCGGCGTGACCCGTCAGAAGGGTACGATACGCCGCCCGCCGGGCGGCAAATACCCACATGCGGCCATGGAGTTCGGGTGCGGCCAACCGGAGCCTTGCATCGGGCCGTAGGCGTGTGAGATTGTTTGCTGCGTTTCGCACCACTGTTGGTTTCCGTGAGAGAGCGGAGCGTTCGTGAAGCGGTTGCCGGGTCGCTGGGTGCTGCTTGGAATGTGCGTGGCGGTAACGGGAGCGGGCGCCGGGCTCGCGTTCTCGGGGATGCCGTTGCCGTGGTCGGCGAGCCGGTCGCTGCCACCGCCGCGGGCCCGGGTGTACGAGAACGTCGACGCGTGCCTGCTGACCGGGTCGCAAGGCCTGGCGGACCCGGCCGCGGCCCAGGCGTGGGCGGGGCTGGAGGACGCGTCGCGGGCGACGTCCGCGCGCGTGTCGTACCTCGCGGCGACTGGCCCGGCCACCGAGGCGGAGGCGGTGCCGTTCGCCGGGTCGCTGCTGGTGCGCGGCTGCAAGGTGATCGTGGCGTCGGGCACGGCGGAGCGTGCGGCCGCGCTGACGGAGGCGCGCCAGTTCGGTTCCGTCCGGTTCGTGGTGGACGGGCCGGCACCGGGCAGTCCCCCGAACGTGACGGCCCTGGTGTTCACCACCTCGGGGCTGCGCGCCTCGGTGGCGTCCGCGGTGGAGGCCGGCGTCCGCTCGGCAGGCGGCTAGCCTCGCAGTTCCCGCGGCTGGCCCGACGCGTCGCCGCGGTACCTGTTCACCGTCTTCAACTCCTCAGGCACCCAGCTTGTCAATTCGGGCAGCTCGCCGATCTCGTCGGCGGACTGGCCAGTCCCGGCTGGGACCTTGTCCTGGGGTCAGACGTACTACTGGACGGTACAGGCCTACGACGGGCTGGATTACTCGGCCAAACCCGAGGCCAGCTGGTTCACGACCGCGGTACCGCAGCCGCTGATCACCTCGCAGCTGTCGCAGAACCCGTCCGGGCCCGGGTTCGACCCGGAGACCGGAAACTGGACCACCAGCGCGACCGACGCGGACGTGGCCTCGGTGGGCCCCGCGCTTGATATCACCCGGGATTACAACAGCGCCGACCCGCGCAGCAGCGGCGCGTTCGGTGCCGGATGGTCCTCGGTGCTGGACATGAAGGTCAGCCCCGGGCAGAACGGCGGTTCCGGGACAGACACCGAGGTCGTGACCTATCCCGACGGGGAAGACGTCGGCTTCGGCCTGAATCCGGACGGGACGACCTACTCGCCCCCGCCCGGACGGTACGCCATCCTCACGCCGGTGTCCGGCGGGTTCACGCTGACGGACAAGAACGACACGGTGTACACCTTCACGCAGGCGCTCAGCTCCGGTGCGTACGGGCTCACCTCGATCGCTGACGCGGCCGGGCGCACGGAGACGTTCACCTGGAACGGGACTGGGCAGATCACCACGGTCACCGCCGCGTCGGGCCGGACGCTGAACCTCTCCTGGACATGGCCGTCCGGTGCGTCGTACGCGCACGTGTCGTCGGTGGTCACCGACGACGCGACCACGGGCGACGCGTCCACCGCCCAGGACTGGACGTACGACTATTCCGGCGACGACCTGTCGGCAGCCTGCCCGCCCGCGTCCACCACCGCGTGCACGGCCTACGGCTACACCACCGGGTCGGACTACCCCGACGCGGTGCTTGACTCAGACCCCGGGTCGTACTGGCGGCTGGACGAGACCTCTGGCTACGAGGCCGCTAGTTCGGTGCTCGCCAACGAGGGCGCGGACGTCGCCGCCTACTCGGGGATGACCCTCGGCCAGGACGCCGGGCCCCTGGCGGGATCGTCGGCGACCGCGGCGACGTTCGGCGGTTCGTCGTCCTACGTGACGCTGCCGTCGAAGCTGGTGTCGGGGGCGTCGTACCAGAGCATCTCGATGTGGTTCAAGACCAGCACCGCGAACGGGGTGCTGTTCTCCTATGAGGCCTCGCCCATCACCGACGGGTCGACGACCGCCCGCTACGTGCCGGCCATCTACGTGGGCAGCGACGGGCTGCTCAACGCCCAGTACTGGAACGGGACCGCCGCCCCGATCACGTCGAAGTCGCCGGTTGACGACGGCCAGTGGCACCTGGTGACGCTGACAGCGGCGGGGAGCACCCAGTCGCTGTACCTGGACGGCAACTACGTGGGAAGCCTGTCCGGCTCGGTGGAAGTGGCGGGCATGGCGGACAACTTCGTGGGGACCGGGTACGTCGGCGATGCCTGGCCGGACGAGCCGAACTATGGCTCGTCAACGGCCTACCCCATGTACTTCAACGGCGACATCGCCGACGTGGCGTTCTGGACCAGGCAGCTCACCGCCTACGAGGCGGGCACCCTTTACCAGGACGGAACGCACCCGGCGGCGCTGCTGACCAAGCTCACCCGCCCGTCCGGCCGCGTGTACGCGCAGGTCGCCTACGACCCGCTGACCAGCCGGGTGACCACCGACACCGACAGCAACGGCGGCAGCTGGCAGGTGCAGCCGCCGACGGTGTCCGGGTCGAGCCAGGTCTACGTCGGATCCGTGTACGACGCGCAGCCGCAGGACTACTGGCGGCTGAACGACATCGGCGGGAC
>DAHWEX010000711.1 GCA_027326205.1 Actinomycetota bacterium | reverse complement strand
GGCCAGCCGGACGCCGAGCCGGTCGGACGACAGGTGGGTGCCGGCTCCGGCTCCGAGGAAGAGCCACCTGGTGTCTTCGACGAATTGCGCCCTCCGTCGCGGACCCTGTGCGAGCAGCTCGGCGATGTGCCGCCCCATCGGGTCAGGGAGCTGCAGCCAGTTCTTACCTAGCTTAATTCGTGGAGGCACGGATTCCAGGTCCACGTTCTCTCTCTCGATGCCGGCGATCCGGGACAGGTGCTGGCCGTAAAGGACGACGAGAAGGCCTGCGACGCGAACGTCCACGGGAACGCCTTCTTCGTGAAGGAGCTTGTGAGCTAGGTCGGTCCGCAGCTTGTAGTCCTCGACATCGGATGGGGACTGAGGCATCCGCACCGGGACGGCGGATGCCGGGAGGTCCAGCAAGTGCTGGCGAATCGCCCAGAGCAGGAACTCCCTAACCCCATGGCGGGTGCCTGGACCTGTGAACCACTCATCGATATCGGGTCGGCTAAGCCTGGCCAGGCCGCCTCGCGGCCGAACCCAGGCCATGAGGTCGATCGCGGCGCGTAGCCGAGCCTGAGCACCCTTCACAGTGCCCTGAGTCGCCTTGCCAGCCTCGCATCGGGCTTCGACGTACGGAAGCAGCCGGTGGCGGTGGAACTGCTGGAGGGTCCAGCGGTCAGCGGCCTGCTCGACCTTGGCGAGTACTTGCAGCGCCCAGGCTTCGTAGCGGCCTGCAAGAGCGTTTCTGGGTGCGAGAACCCCGATTGACACAAGGATCATCCTGGCGTTTTCGATGGGCTGCCGACGGTCTGCCTTGCCATCGGCCCGTTTTGTGCTCGGAATCGCGTCGAGGTCTTCGTGTGCAGGCTTGTGCCCATGCTGGAGCAGGCCGATGATGATCTCCGCGGTAGGGCTCTGATCGAGCCAGGCCAGGCTGGATCTGGGATTTGGGCTGGCGGCCAGCCGCTCGGCAACTACGCGGCCAGCGTCACCGCAGTCGCCGAAAGCTTCCGCTGCCCGCTCGGCCAGTACACACCTTTCACAGCGCCCGCCCGAATAGATCCGGTCCTCAAGTCCGCATCCGGTGCACGTACCTCCGATATCAACCCCGAGGCATTCGCCGCAGATCCCGGGCGTGAAGAAGACTCGCCGGACCTCTCCGCAGCGACTGCACTCTTCCCGTCGGCGCATCGGCTGAGCAGGACATTCGCGATGGCCGTCCGCGCTAGCTCGGCGCTGGCCCCGACTTGAAGGATCGCGTCCTGGATGAGGGCCGTATCCGCTTCGTCGGCGCAGGCGTCACAGCGCGGGGTATATGCAGGCACTTTGTGAAGTCCGGCTGGACATATCGATTTCCCGGGATCCGCGCTTCTGGCCTTGGTTCCGTCGGCGTTACGGGGTCCGCAGGCACCGCAGGTCGGCGGCGCCGACCCTCGCGAGTTCACCATGCGGGGCCGTCCGCAGTGCGTGCACGGAGGAATGCGATCAAGGATCCCGGCCTCGTGCAGCGCAGCAGCCAGCCGGTATGCGACCTCTCCGGTCATGGCGACCTTCGGCCATTCCGCGCCGGCTGGCTCCTGAAGCCTGTTGACGAAACGCGCAAGGCCGCTCTGGGTCAGTCCGGCGGCCTCAATCGCCGCGGCGACGGCGTCCGCTGTCCTGCCGGGGAAGCGACGGTGGACAGCGTCGGCCATCTCGGCCCAGGTCCTGGCGGTCGTCACAGGAGCTTGCCGGCGCGAACGACCTTCGCGCTGCGCATCCGGTCGCGAGCGGAGAGGTCGGGCTGATGCTCGAGGGCGACGGAACCGAGGTCCAGCCAGAGATCAGACGGGCTGCAGTTCAGGACCCGGCAAAGGGCGAACTGCACTTCAACGGTCAGCCGGGCTGGTGCCTCCGTCACCAGTTCATGGACACGGCTGTGACCGATAGTGACGCCCTCGCCGAGCAGCAGGTCGTGCAACTGCTTGGCGAACCGGATCTGCGCCTGAGCCATCAGCACGGGCAGCTGCCACCGGACCGCCTGCCCCCAGGGCATGATCCGCACCAGCGGCCCGTGCTCGATGCCGCCAGCCTGCGGTTTCCGCTGGGAAGCTGTCATACCTCACTCCGGTGCTTCCCGGTAAGACCAGCGATAGCGGCCGCCAGCTCGCGGTTCATGAAGTCCTCGCTGGTGTGGGTGTAGACGGATGTCGTGGACATCAGCTTGTGCCCGGCTTGCCGCTGGCGCCATGCCGGATCACGCCCGGCCTCAGCGGTGTGCGTCAGGTAGCTGTGACGCATGCAGTGCGGCGTCAGAGCCTCGTCGAGGCCGCAGGCATCACGACGGGCGGCGAAGGATGCCTGGTAGGTGCGCACGCCGACCTGCTGTTGCCGGCCAGCGCCATCGCGCCGCTCCGATGGCCACAGCCACGGCCCGTCCGGGAACACCTGGCGGATGTCCTCAACGTAAACGCGCAGCGCCTCAACTACCCACTCCAGCACCATCTGAACGCCGCGCGTGCGGAACGTCCCGCCCTTGCTGCGCTTGCCCCACCTGACTCGTACCACCGCATATCGACCGAACTGAGGCGCCACCGGGTGCGGCAGCAGATCGCATGTCTGCAGCTGGACGAGCTCAAACGGCCGTAGCCCCGTGCCGTACTGCACCTTGAACATGGTGGCGTCCCGCCAGGCGATCGCAGCGCTCTTGTGGTTCGCGCTCACCATCTGCTCGACCCGGTCATCGACATGGTCGAACAAGGTGCGAAGCTCGTCGCGGGTGATCTCGCGCCGCTCGGGCCGGTGATCGTACTCCTCGATATGTCGCGTGGTATTCCACTCATGGCAGACCTGCTCAGGGACCTGGCCGAACTCTTCCCG
>DAHWEX010000677.1 GCA_027326205.1 Actinomycetota bacterium | reverse complement strand
TGACGTCGCGTGCGGAATCGGCACCCAGCTTATCGGCCTCGCGAGCCTCGGGCACCGAGTGACCGGCTCCGACATCAGCGCCCGCGCCGTCCGCAGAGCCCAGCGGGAATGCGCCGCGGCCGGCGTTCACGCCGGCCTGCTCGTGGCCGACATGCGAGAACTGCCCTTGCGCGATTCCTGCGCCGACGCCGTCATCTGCGCCGACAACGCCCTGCCGCACCTGCTGGCCGATGACGACGCCCTGGCTGCCCTGGAACAGATGAACCGGATACTGCGGCCCGGCGGCACCGCGATCATCACCACCCGGGACTACGACCGCATCCTCGCAGACCCTCCCGACAGCACCCTGCCCCAGGTCTTCCAGTCGGACGGGACCCGTGTCATCTCGTTCCAGCTATGGGACTGGCACGACAAGACGGGCACCTACGACCTAGAGCACTTCCAGGTACACGAGAGCCCCGACGGCACCCGCACCACCGAGCGCCGGACAGCCACCTACCGCGCCTACACACGCGCAGCGCTCACCAGGCTCGCCACGGTCGCCGGCCTGCAGGGTGCCACCTGGCACACGCCCCGCGAGTCCGGATTCTTCCAGCCCGTCATGACTGCCCACAGCCCGGCTTGACCGCTGCCCTCCCCGCAAGCACAGGATCCTTTCATGAACGGCCGGTGGGCGGCACCCGGACTTAGGGCGCTGCTCACCGGCCGCTCTCGCTCAGCAGGCCGCTCTAAAGTACGCGGGGCTTGCTCAAAAACGTGCTCTAAAAAACCTCGAACAGCTCTAAAGATCAGCGGTGTCCTCCATTAACCTGGGAATTACCCCTCGGCCGGAACGTACTCGGTGAACACGAGGGCCACGTTGTGACCGCCGAAGCCGAAGGCGTCGTTGAGGACCGCCATCGGCGCCCCCGCGACGCGCGGCGACAGCGACCGCGGCTTGGTGGCGACGTCGATGCCGAGGTCGTCGTCCGGGTCGTCCAGGTTGACGGTGGGCGGCGCCGTCCGGTCCACGAGCGCCAGAATCGACGCCACGGACTCGACCGCGCCCGCTCCGCCGAGCAGGTGCCCGGTCATCGACTTGGTCGCGGAGACGACGACGCCCTCGGCGTCGGCCCCGAACGCCGTCTGGATGGCCTTGGCCTCCAGCGGGTCGCCGCCCGGCGTGGAGGTGGCGTGCGCGTTCACGTGCACCACCTGCGCCGGGGTGACTCGGGCGTCGCGCAGCGCGGCGTTGATCGCGAACGTGACGCCCTCGCCGTCCGGCGCGCCGAGCGAGATGTGGTGCGCGTCCGAGGAGTAGCCCGCCCCGGCGGCCACCGCGTAGATCTTCGCCTTGCGCGCGAGCGCGTGCTCCAGCGACTCCAGGATGACGATGCCCGCGCCCTCGCCGAGCACGAACCCGTCCCGTCCCTTGTCGAACGGCCGTGACGCGCGCTCCGGCTCGTCGTTGCGGGTGGACATGGCCCGCATCACGGCGAACGCGCCGACGTTGAGCGCCATGATCGCGGCCTCGGCCCCGCCGGCGATCACGATGTCGGCCCGGCCGTGGCGGATCATGTCGACGCCGTAGCCGATCGCCTCGGCACCGGACGCGCACGCGCTGACGAGCGCGTGCGCCCCGGCCTTGGCCCCGAACTCGATGCTGAGCCAGCCGGCGGCGCCGTTCGGCATCAGCATCGGCACGGTGAAGGGCGAGATGCGGTTCCAGCCCTTGGTATTCAGCGTGTCGTAGGCGGTGAGCGTGGACCCGATGCCGCCGATGCCGCTGGTCACGGCGACACCGAGCCGGTAGGAGTCGATTTCCGGCGCTCCCGCGTCCGCCCAGGCCTCCCGGGCCGCGACGAGCGCCAGTTGCTCGTAACGGTCCATCTTGCGTGCCTGCGGCCTGCCGATGACCTCCACCGGGTTGACCGCGGCGGGCGCCGCGATCTTGACCGGCAGCGGGTCGACCCACGACTCGGCGATGCGGCGTACGCCGCTGGTTCCGGCGAGCATCGCCGACCACGTCGACGCGACATCACCGCCAAGCGGCGTGGTCGCGCCGAGCCCGGTGACGACAACGCTAACCCGATCGTTGCTGCTCACTGCAACCTCCGTACTACGACAGGGACTTAGGAAAACCGAGAGGGCATCAGGAGTGCTTCGAGACGAAGTTGACGACGTCCTGCACGGTCTTCAGGTCCTTGAGCTGCTCGTCAGGGATCTCGACGCCGAACTTGTCCTGCGCCGCGACCGCGATCTCCACCATCGACAGCGAGTCGATGTCGAGGTCGTCCACGAAGCTCTTGTCCGGGGTGACCTGGTCGGCCGGGACGCCGGCGACCTCATCGATGATTTCGCCGAGGCCGGACAGGATTTCTTCTTGAGTCATGGCCATGTGCCTGTCTTCTCCTTCTTGGGTTGTGGTGTGGCCCGGGTTCAGGGCCCCGGCGCCAGGGCC
>DAHWEX010000668.1 GCA_027326205.1 Actinomycetota bacterium | reverse complement strand
TCGCGGCGTGATAAGCGGCGGCCCCGAGCCGCCGGGCTTGGTCCGCGTCGGCGGCCTGCATCGGGTGGCGCGGTATGCCGAGCACGAAATGCCCGGTAACCCGGTTCGCTCCGCGGCGATGATCCCGACCCGGCCGGCAAGCGCCGGGCGATGAAGCCAAGCACCAGGGCGCTGGCCTGGTCCACCCACTGCAGGTCGTCGATGATCAAAAGCAGCGGGCGGTCGACGGCGGCCCGGCTTAGTGGTTCTCTGGAAGTTCGTCAGGGGTGGTCAGGCGGCCATCGCGAGTCCGGATTGGTGCATGGTGTCCTGTTCCTCGTGCTCGCTGATGCGGCGGATCAGGCCGGCGAGGTCGTCGGCGGTGTACTTCCAGCTGAATGGCCTGGCGGTCTGGTTGTAGCGGGCGATGAAGGCGATGACCAACGATCTTCGACGGGACCGCAAATACAACTTCACAGACTCTCCCCTGGGGGGTATCTCACTGAGTGCCTAAAGCAGTTACGTAAGGTAATCAATCGTCTGGCGGGGAACCCGCCGATTCGAGGGAGTCCGATCATGAAGGCAGTGAGCAGCAAGAACGCTACCGCGTCGGCGGCCGTTGCGGGGGAAGGCGAGGCGGCCGGCGTGGCGGCGGCCTCCCTGTCGTCGCGAGGCTGGCCCCGGTCTGCGTGCAGCAGGCAGGGCCGTGGCGCGTGGTCGGCCGATGACCGACTATCGCGAGCTATCGCGAGCGATGCGATAACCAACGATGACGCTCAGGTCCCCCGCAGTACCTTCTCCCGCCGGGTCGCCACCGTCGACCCCGATTCGCGCCGCGCCATCCGCCGCAGCACCACCGGCGCCAGCACCAGCCCCACAACCGACCACGTGGCCAGCACCCCGAACGTGGCCAGGTGCCGCCACGAGTGACCGATCTCCAGTACCACTAGCGAGTTAGGCAGCAGCGCGGACCGCATCCCGAGCCCCAGCCAGTACATCGGAAAGACCTGCCCGATGTACTGCAAGAACACTGGCAGATGAGTAATCGGGTAGAAGATGCCGGAGATCGCGGAAAGCCCGCCGAGCAGCAGCAGCCACCAGGGCCCGGCACTGCGCTGACTGGGGAACAGCGACCCGAGCACCGCTCCGGCGGGCAGCGTGGCGAGCAGCCCGAGCACCAGCACCCAGATCAGCGTCAGCCAGCTCCCCGGGTGGCCGATCGTCAGCCCGGTGAACAGGAAAGCCCCGATGAACAGCGTGATCACCACCGCCAGGAGCACCTGCCCGGCCGTGCTGACGACCTTGCCGACCAGGTAGCCCAGCATGCCGTTGGGGGTGGCCTTGGCTCGCAGCAGGGTGCCGTCCTCCCGTTCGACCACGAGCAGGTCGCCCATAGTGACTACCCCGTACATCACCAAGTTCAGCCCAAGCACGCTGACCAGCGTCGACGTGCCGAGCGAGAAGTCCATCCCGGGGAGGTGCGTGCCCCGGGTCCAGATCACCACGACCAGCACCGCCCCGATCCGGAACGCGAGCCCGAACAGGTCGCTTTGTGTGGTCAGGGACTGCCTGAGCTCGATCCAGCCGCGGGAAAGGCCCGCCCGCAGCGCCATCACCGTCGGGTTCACGCGGTCACCGCCGCCAGCCCGCGCGGCGTCCGCCGTTCCGCCTGGTGCACCATGGCCATGTAGGTGTCCTCCAGGCTGGCCCGGCGTACCTCCAGGTCCTCGATCGCCTCGCCGTGCTCCTGGAACAGCTCCCGCACGAACGCCGTCGCGTTCTCCGGCGACCGCGTGAACGGCTGCCCGTCCCGGGTCCAGCGCACCTCAGACTGGCCGGGCAGCGTGCGGGCCAGTTCGTCGGCCGAGCCGTCCGCGATGATCGTGCCGCCGGTCAGGATCAGGATGCGGTCCGCGAGCCGCTCCGCCTCGTTCAGGTCGTGTGTGGTCAGCAGGATCGTGACATCTTCCCTGTCGGCGAGCCCGCGCACCAGGTCGTGGAACTCGCGCCTGGCCTCGGGGTCGAAGCCGGTCGTGGGCTCGTCGAGGAACAGCAGCTCGGGCCGCCCCACGATGCCGATCGCCACGTCCAGGCGACGCCGCTGCCCGCCGGACAGGTCGCTCACCCGCTTGCGCGCGTGCTTGGTCAGCCCGACGGACTCGAGCAGGTCGTCCACGTCCCAGGGGCGGGTGATGCCGACTGTGGAGTAGGGCGCGTAATACCGGCCCTGCTGCGCCAGCAGCTCGCGGACCTGCCATTTCGCGTGGTCACGCCAGGATTGCAGCACGACGCCGGTCCGGGCCCGCCACGCCTCGCCGCCGTGGGCCGGGTCGACGCCGAGCACGCTGACCTCACCCGTCGGTTGTGCCGGCCGCCTCGTGCCTGCGCAGCGTCTTTGTCGACCTCGAGCGGCAATTCGGCCCGCAGCACCTCCATCTCCTGCCGCCACAGCGGGACCGACGACGAAGCGGCGACATTGCGCGAGGCAGGCTGCGCGGACGCGGTTTTCGGCTCCGACACCCTGCCGACCAATGCCAGCATCCCGGTCACGAAGGTCGACGTCGACACCACCGCGTTCCCCACCCTCTCCGAGGCCATCCAGGCAGGCCTGGACGCGGCAATGAAGGTACCGGACCTCAGCGTTCCCGGCCTCAGTGTCCCGGCGCAGCCGGCCGGCCCGATGGCCGAGGAGTCGGCCACAGTGCTCGAGGGCGTGGTCGTACCGGAAGGGCCAGCGGCCAAGAAGAGCGCCAAGAAGCCGCAGAGCAAGAAGGCGGCCGCGAAGCCGGCCGAAGATGCCTCCGCCGTGCCGTCAAATGCCTGATATGACCGATCTCGTTAAGTGCTTGATCTGGGACCTGGACAATACCCTATGGCGGGGGACGCTGCTTGAAGATCCCGAGGTATCGCTGTCCAGCCAAATCCGGGAGGTAATCGCCACGCGTAACTAGATAGGTTGGCTCGATTCTGGCTCGGGCTGCCGACGCTTTGATGCTCGGCCCGGCTATCCGGTTTCGGGAATCCCGGGTTGGCCCCGGAATGCGGCGGTGAGCGCGTCGAGTGCGCCGACGCCGTGATGGGCTGCGGTGGCAAGATAAGAGCGGAGCGCGCAGAATTCTTCGGCGCCGGCCATGGAGGGTTATTCAGC
>DAHWEX010000657.1 GCA_027326205.1 Actinomycetota bacterium | reverse complement strand
GGCCCTGGGGGGGTAGGCCGGGCCCGTTCTTCAGGAAAGCTTAAACAGTCAAACAGAAGGTCACTCCCCGGAAGCCGCCCCCTAGGCAGCGATCATCCAGTAAGGGAATTACAACATATATGGGATCGTCTGAACAGTCGTTCCCGCCGAATGTTTCCCGTGAGCGAATATTTCTCGCGGGGAGTCCTGTGCCTACCCCCACGCCAGAGGCTGACGGGGCAACGTCCCCCTGGACGGCTGGAGAGGCGCGGGGGCGGCACACCGGGGCTACGGCCAGCACGGACGCTCCCAACGGTGAATGGAATGTGAACGCCTTCACCGATCAAGATCACGAATTGATCACGCATCGGGTCTTGGAAGTACGGCTCATTCGTCGTAGAAAGGTGCTACGGACCGGATGAACGTCCGGGCACGACAGCTAGGTACCCACGTGCGACCAGCCGCGGGAGGCGTGCCTGGCCAGGCCAAAGCGGCCTGACCGGCAATTGATTAGGTGTACGCATGGTAGCCAGGCTGTCCTGCAGTCAGCGACGGCGCCCCCAACTGGGGCGCCGTTCGCATAGGCAGCCACGTTCGGTGTGCAGCGAGGTTGGCTCACTTCCCGCCCACTGGTTCACCGTGGGGGATGCCCTCGCATCCCCCGGATGCGGCCTGCGGCCGCAGACCCTCGGTGTTTCAATCGGGGCCGTGGTAGACCCCGGTGCGGCCCGCGGCCGGGGGGCGAAGTCCGACGCGGGCGGGGATGTATGCGCCGTTGCGCGCCACGGGCGCTAGCCTTGGGGTTACCTGAGGCAGCGCGCGCTGTCGATGAGGATTCGGGAGGGATGCGGTGGTCCGCAGCGGAAGGCCCGACAGCGCCAACGGACAGCAGTCGCTGGGGGAACTCGTCGCGCTAGCGGCGAAAGACATTTCGTCACTCGTCCGGTACGAGATCAGTCTCGCCAAGAGTGAATTCAAGCTGGACGCGAAGCGAATCGGGGTCGCCGCCGCGCTCGCGGTCGTCGGCCTTTTCGTGGGCTGCCTGCTGGTCGTCTTGCTCTGCTTCGCCTTCGCCTACGGCCTCGTGGCGGCAGGCATCTGGACCTGGGCCGCCTTCCTCATCGTCGCCGGGACGTGCCTGCTGCTCATCGCCCTCGCCGGGCTGATCGCCTACGGCAGGATTCGCAAGGTGACCGGCCTGAAGATGACGCGCAGGACCGTCATGGACGACCTGGGCATACTGCGCCGGAGCGAGCCAAGTCCGAACGGCTCCGGCCCCGCCGTCACCAATCCGGAGGTCAGCGCAGGCGCCACGGCCGGGATTCCGCCCGCGCGACCGTAACCGCAAGGGGAACGGCTCATGCCAGTAGAGCCTGTCATTCAGATACCCGGTCCCTGGACGCACCGCTCGGTGACCGCGAACGGGAGCCGGTTCCACGTGGCCAGCATGGGCGAGGGGCCGCTCGTGCTGCTGCTGCACGGCTTCCCCGAGTTCTGGTGGACGTGGCGGCACCAACTCGTCTCGCTGTCGGAGGCCGGCTACCGGGCCGTCGCGGTCGACCTGCGCGGCTACGGCGGCAGCGACAAGCCGCCCCGGGGGTACGACCTGATCACCGCGGCCGCCGACGCGGCCGGGCTGATCCGCGCGCTCGGCGAGGCCAACGCGACCATCGTCGGGCACGACTGGGGCGCCCTGACCGCGTGGACGCTCGCCGCGTACTTCCCGAAGGCGGTGCACAGGCTCGCCGTCGTCTCGATGGCCCATCCGCTGCGCATGCGCGCCCGCGTCCTGTCGAGCCCGTTCACGGTCGCCCAGTCGCTGAACGAGTCCCCCCGGGGCGGCTACCCGCTGGCCTTCCAGGTGCCGATGTGGCCGGAACGCCAGCTCATCCGGAACGGCGGTGAGCTCGTGGGATCAATCCTTTCCTCCTGGTCGGCGCCGGGATGGCCGGACGCGGGCACCGTCCGGGCCTACCAGCGGGCCATGCGCATCCCCCCGGTCGCGCACACCTCGCTCGAATATCACCGTTGGTTCGTCCGGTCCACCTTCCGCCCGGACGGCCTGCGGTACGCCCGCCAGCTGCGGACGCCGGTCACCGCCCCGGTCCTGCACCTGCACGGCGCGGTCGACCCGTGCATCCCGCCGCAGGCGGCCCGGGGCGCGGGCCGCTACGTCGAGGGCCCGTACCGGTGGAAGGTCATCGAGGGCGCCGGCCACTTCCCGCACGAGGAGCGGCCGTCCGCCTTCGACGCGGAGCTCCTCGGCTGGCTCGCCGACCCCGAGCCGGACCGGTGACGCCCCCGCGGGACCGGGACGCCGCCGGGCGGGCCCGTAACGCGCGCCCCCGGGACGAGCTGGGCCGGCCGCTGCCCCGGTCGGCGGCCGGCGACGTGCCGCGCGTCCCCGACGACCTGACGGTCTCCCCCGCCGAGGCCGCCGAACTCGGCGGGCGGCTGCTCGCCAGCGGGCGCCCGTTCCACGCCCATGAGGTCTTCGAGGCGGCCTGGAAGTCCGTCCCTGGCCCCGAGCGCGAGTTGTGGCGCGGCCTGGCCCAGATCGCGGTCGGGCTCACGCACGCCGGGCGCGGCAACGCCACGGGCGCGGCCGCGCTGCTGCGCCGGGGGGCCGGGCACGTCGCCGGGTTCGCCGCGCCGCCCGGAACCGAAGCGCTCCTCGACCCCGGCCGGGTGGCCGCCCGGGCGGCCGCGCTCGCGCAGCGGATCGAGCGGGACGGCCTGGCAGACCTGCCCGCGGGCGACCTGCGCCTCGCGCTGGCCTAGTCGCAGCCCTGGGTCGAGGTCGGGGCCGTCTGGCTGGCCCCCGCGCGGGCGTCGGCGGCGACCTCGGTCGCGGTCAGCGCGAACCCGGTGTCCGAGTTGTCGACCGCCGCGGCGAACACCACGCCGTACACGGTGCCCGCGGAGCTGAGCAGCGGGCCGCCGGAGTTGCCCGGCTGCACGGTCGCCCGGATCTCGTAGATGAGCCGGCTCACCTGGCCGGTCTGGTAGATGTCCGGGCCGATGGCGTCCTGGGTCCCGCCGATCCGCGCCGGCACCTGGGTGAAGGCGTGATCGAGCGGGTAGCCGGCCACGACGGCGCTGTCCCCGGTCTGTGCCTGGTAGTCGAACTGGAGCGGCGTCATGTTCAGGCCGGGCACGTAGAGGATCGCGATGTCGACCTGAGGGTCGTAGTAGACGACGCTCACGTTGGTGTACCTGGTCCCGTCGGCGGCGGTCACGGTCAGCCCCTGGTCCACGCCGGCCACCACGTGCGCGTTGGTCATGATGTGATCGGGCGCGTAGACGAAGCCCGAGCCCTCGATGCTGCGGTCGCAGCTCAGCGCGGTGCCCTGGACCTTCAGGACGCGGCTGCGGGCGGCCAGGTACCCGGGGCTGTTCAGCACCGCCGGGTCGGGCGCGCTGATCGCGAACAGGTGCGCTGCGCCGATGCCACTGAACACCTGCGGGAACGGGCCGCTAGCCAGCAACTGCCTGAACTGGGTGAACATGGTCTTCGCCTGGGACGGCATGACCCTGTCCATCGTGGTGAGCACCGCGGAGTCGTCGATCTGCTTGACGACGCCCTGGAACGACGACGCGGTCAGGACCGAGGCCATCGCCCAGGCGATCAGCAGCATCGACAGGACGCTGATCACGGCGCCGCCAACCGAGTCGATGACTGTCGATGACGGGCTTGTCATGGACTGCCGCACGTAGGCGCCGATCGACGAGAACACGAACTGGCCGATGATCGCGAAAACGATGAGCAGGATGACCGCGGCCACGTCCTGCTGCGTCTGCCCCCCCACGATGGCCCGCGAAATGGCCGGACCGAACTCGGCGCCGAGCACCGCACCACCGACGAAGCCGATGAAGCTCAGCGAGCCAACGATAAAGCCCTGCCGGTAGCCAGAGACCGCGAACCCGACGGCAATGACGACCAGGGCGAGATCAAGCAGATCACCGCGCACAAGGTCCAAGGTATCCGCTACTGCCTAACAACAGGGTGCCAACTTGGCACCTGTAAGGCCGCACCGAGCGGCAACTCGCGGATCCTGGTGGCGTCCCAGGGGCGTTCCCAGCCGCCGAGTGCGAGCAGCCGGTCGGTGAGCATCGCGGTAAAGCCCCAGATCAGCATCGATCCCATGCGGAACGCCGGGCCGCCGTGCCCGTTCGGGTACCGCAGCATGAGCCGGTTCGCCGGGTCGGCGAGGTCGGCGAGGCTGATCCGCTCCACCGCCGCGATCTCCCCGATGTCCACCGGGTAGACGGCGGAGGGCTCACGCCACCAGGCGAGCACCGGACGGACGCGGAACTGGCTGCGCGGGATGAACATCTCGGGGATCATCGCGAGCACGTCGACTCCGAGCGGGTCGAGGCCCGTCTCCTCGGCCGCCTCGCGCAGCGCCGCGCCGACCGGCCCCGCGTCGCTCGCCTCGATCTTGCCGCCGGGGAAGGCGGGCTGGCCCGCGTGCCGCCGCAGCCCCTCGTTCTTCTGGATGTAAAGCAGGTCGGGGCCGCCGGGTCCCGCACCGAACAGGACGAGGACCGCCGAGGGCCGCCCGCCGGACGCCGGCGGGCGGACGGCCCGCGGCACCTCCATCACCGTGACCGCGGCGGCCAGCCGCCGCAGCCACTGCGGCGCCCCTGGGTCCCCCCCTGGGTCCGCCGCGGGGTCTGCCCCGGTCCCGGCGGAACCGGTCACGAGAACGGCCCGGTCTTGACCAGCTTGGCCGCCGTCGCCGCGTCCGTCGGGCCAAGGCCGAACGACGGGCACCAGTCCGCCACCGGGCAGGCGCCGCAGGCCGGCTTGCGCGCATGGCAGATCCGGCGGCCGTGCCAGATCAGCCGGTGCGACAGGAGCACCCAGTCCTGCCTGGGAATGAGCTCGCCCACCTAGGCCTCGACCTTGACCGGGTCGTCGCTCGCCGTCCAGCGGAACCGCCGCGACAGCCGCCCGAAGTGCGTGTCCACCGTGAGCCCCGGGATGCCGTAGGCGTTGCCGAGGACCACGTTGGCGGTCTTGCGGCCCACGCCCGGCAGCGTGACCATCTCGTCCAGGGTGCGCGGCACCTCGCCGCCGAACCGCTCGACCAGCGCGGCCGACAGCCCCATCACCGACTTGGTCTTCGCGTTGAAGAACCCGGTCGGCCGCAGGATCTCCGCCACGTCCTGCGGGCTGGCCGCCGCCAGGTCCTCGGGAGTGGGGTACTTGGCGAACAGCGTGGGCGTGGTCAGGTTGACCCGCTTGTCTGTCGTCTGCGCCGACAGCACCGTCGCTACCAGGAGCTGGAACGAGTTCTCGAAGTCCAGCTCGCAGTGTGCGTCGGGGTACGTCTCCGCGAGCACCCTGTTGATCTTCCGCGCGCGCCGCACAAGCCCGGTGTGCGTCTCGGGAGTCTTGACCGCCATGGGGTTCAGCGTACCGACCGTCTCACAGCGCGCCGGCGGGCGAATTGAGGATTTCATTGCGCCCGCGTTACGCAGGGCCGCCAGCCAGGTAACAACGCGCTCATAGCGTCCTTGCCATGAGCCGCCCCGCATCCCGCATCGAGTCCTGGGACCCCGAAGACCCCGCCTTCTGGGCGGCCGCCGGCCGCGGCATCGCCCGCCGCAACATGTGGACCTCGGTCTTCGCCGAGCACATCGGCTTCTGCGTCTGGTCCCTGTGGTCCGTTCTCGTCCTGTTCATGACCCCGAAGAACGGGTTCGCGGTATCGACCGCCGACAAGTTCCTGCTGACCTCGCTCGTCACCCTGGTCGGCGCCCTCGTCCGCCCCGGCTACGGCTGGGCGGTAACCCGGCTCGGCGGCCGGACCTGGACCACCCTGTCCGCGCTCGCCATGGTCGTGCCGGCGGTCCTCGCCCTGGTGCTCATGGGGAGCCCGGGCGCGCCGCTGTGGGCGTTCCTGCTGTGCGCGGCGGCCAGCGGCCTCGGCGGGGGCAGCTTCGCCTCCTCGACCACCAACATCAACTTCTTCTTCCCCGAGCGGGAGAAGGGCCGTGCGCTCGGCATCAACGCCGGCGCGGGGAACGGCGGCGTCGCCACCGTGCAGCTCATCGGCCTGCTGGTGATCGGCGTCGCGGGAACGAGTCACCCCCGGGTGCTGCCGCTGGTCTTCATCGCCGCGCTGCTCGTGTCGGCCACACTCGCCTGGACCCTGATGGACAACCTCCCGGGGATGCGCACCGCCGGCGCCGTCTACCGCACGGCGCTCAAGGATCCGCACTGCTGGACGATCTCGGTCCTGTACATCGGCACGTTCGGCTCGTTCATCGGCTACAGCTTCGCGTTCGGGCTCGTGCTGCAAAACGACTTCGGCCGGACCCCGCTGCAGGCCGCGGGGCTGACCTTCATCGGCCCGCTGCTCGGCTCGCTCACCCGCCCGCTCGGCGGCTACCTCGCCGACCGGTTCGGCGCGCCGCGGATCACGCTGATCGCGTTCACCGGGCTCGCGGCGGGGACCGCGACCGCCATCGGCGCCTCGGGGGCCCGCTCGCTGCCCCTGTTCACGGTCGCGTTCGTCGTCTTGTTCGTGCTCAGCGGGCTCGGCAACGGCTCGACGTACGCGATGATCGCCGTCCCGTACGCGGCCGCCGCCGCCCGGGCGGTCAGCGCGGGCGGCGACGCGGCCGGCGAACGCCTCGCCGCCCGCCGCCGGGCGGGCGCGGTCATCGCGATCGCGGGCACCCTCGGCGGCCTCGGCGGCGTCGCCATCAACCTGGCCTTCCGGCAGTCGTACCAGAGCGCGCACACCGCCCGGCCCGCGCTGATCGGCTTCCTCGTGTGTTACGCGGCCTGCGTCGCGGTGACCGCGCTGGCCGCCCGCCGCCAGGCGGCTCAACTCGCCGCGGTCAAGCCCGCGTCCGCCCTTGGCCGGGCCGGCGCGGCGGCATGACGGTCTCCCCCGGCCTGGCGACCGCGCGGCCGGCCATGGCGACGGCGACCCACTGCCCGTACTGCGCGCTGCAGTGCGCGATGACGGTCACCGTCACCCCGGGCGCGCCTCCCGCCGTCACCCCGCGGGACTTCCCCGTCAACCGGGGCGGGCTCTGCCAGAAGGGCTGGACAAGCGCCGCGCTGCTGACCGCGCCCGACCGGCTGACCGCGCCGCTGGTCAAGGACCGGAGAACGGGCCGGCACCGCCAGGCGACCTGGGACGAGGCGCTGGACCTCGTCGCGGGCACGCTGCGCAGGCTCCGGGAGGCCCGCGGCGCCGACGCTGTCGCGGTGTTCGGCAGCGGCGCGCTCACCAACGAGAAGGCCTACCTGCTCGGCAAGCTCGCCCGGGTCGCGCTCGGCACCAGCCAGATCGACTACAACGGCCGGTTCTGCATGTCGTCGGCCGCGGCGGCGGGCAACCGGGCGTTCGGCCTCGACCGGGGCCTGCCGTTCCCGGTCACCGACCTGGACGAGGCCGACCTGATCGTCCTGGCCGGCGCGAACCCGGCCGAGACGATGCCGCCGCTGATGAGTCACCTGGCCGGCAACGCCAGGCTGATCGTGGTCGACCCGCGCCGCACCCCCACCGCGCAGGCGGCGCTCAAGTCCGGCGGCCTGCACCTGCAGCCCGTCCCTGGCACCGATCTCGCCCTGGCGCTCGGCCTGCTGCACGTCGCCTGGACCAGCGGCTACCTCGACACTCCCGGGCGCGTCGCCTACCGGGAATCCCGCACGGCCGGCTGGCCGCGGGTCCGGGCCGCGCTCACCGCCTGGTGGCCTGAACGGGTTGAGCGGCTGACCGGCGTTCCCGCCGCCGACCTGCGCCGCGCCGCGCACCTGCTGCACACCGCGGCCAGCGGCTACGTGCTGACCGGCCGGGGCGCCGAGCAGCACAGCAAGGGCACCGACACGGTGACCGCCTGGATCAACCTCGCGCTCGCGTTCGGGCTGCCCGGCACGCCGGGCAGCGGCTACGGCTGCCTCACCGGCCAGGGCAACGGGCAGGGCGGCCGCGAGCACGGCCAGAAGGCCGACCAGCTCCCCGGCTACCGGTCAATCACCGACGACGAGGACCGCCGCCACGTCGCGGCGGTCTGGGGCATCGACGCCGGCGACATCCCGGGCCCCGGCCGGTCCGCCGCCGAACTGCTCGACGCGCTCGGCACGCCGGCCGGCCCCAGGGCCCTGCTGGTCTTCGGCGCCAACCTCGTGGTCTCCGCCCCGCGGGCGCTGCGCGTCCGGGACCGGCTCAGCGCCCTCGACCTGCTGGTCGTGGCCGACTGCGTCCCGTCGGAGACCGCGCGGCTCGCCGACGTGGTCCTCCCGGTCGCCCAGTGGGCCGAGGAGAGCGGGACGATGACCAACCTGGAGGGCCGCATCCTGCACCGCCGCCAGGCGGTCGAGCCGCCGCCTGGCGTCCGCACCGACCTCGCCGTCATCGCCGGGCTCGCCACCAGGCTCGGCCGATCCCCGCGCGAGTTCCCGGCCGACCCCGGCGAAGTCCTCGCCGAGCTGCGCCGCGCCTCCGCCGGCGGCCGGGCCGACTACTCGGGCGTCACCCCGGCCAGGCTCGCCGCCGGCACCCAGCTGTACTGGCCGGTCCCGGAGCCTGCCACCCGGACGGTGGCGCCGGATGCGCCCGAGATTCTAGGGGACCACGGGAACCACGGGGACCACGGGAACCACGGGGACATTGAGATGCCCGGGGTACCCCGGGCACCCGGCGGCGATCCTGCGAGCGGCGGCGAGCCGACCATCGCCGCTGCCGCGCCCCGGCCCGCGGGCACGCCCCGGCCGTTCACGGAGCGGTTCGCGCATCCGGACGGCAGAGCCAGGTTCGTTCCCGTCGACCACCGCGACGCGGGGGAGCTCCCAGACGCGGATTACCCGCTGATCGCCACCACCGGCCGCCTGCTGCAGCATTACCAGAGCGGCGCGCAGACCCGCCGGGTCGCTGAACTCGCCAAGGCGCAGCCCGAGGCGTTCGTCGAGGTCCACCCGGACACCGCCGAACGGGCGGGGCTGCGCGACGGCGCGCTTGCCGTGGTCGAGTCGCGGCGCGGCACCGTCACCACCCGCGTCCGCTGTGTCCCCACGCTGCGCCTGGACACGGTGTTCCTGCCGATCCACTTCCCCGGCGACGGCGCGGCCAACGCCCTTACCAACCCCGTGCTCGACCCGATCAGCAAGATGCCCGAGTTCAAGGTCTGCGCGGTACGCCTGCGCCCCGCAGGCGGCCCCGTTCCTACCGCACCAGACCCGGGCGCGCCGGCCGAGGCGGCAGCATGAGCGAGTTCGCCGTCGGCCGGGCAAACTCCGGCAATGGGTGCGTTTCGCCTCGGCCGCGCGGGACGTTCCCCGCTTTGACCCGCGATCACGGCGAGTCGGCCCGAGCGGCCACCGTATGCTCCGCGCCCGGCTGGCGGGAAAACGCCCGGCCCGTCAGCGCAGGCGGCTTCGGCCGCCCGACGACATCGCTTGACCGCGGGCTCGACAAAAGCCGCGATCCGCACGTGATCATGGGCCGCTCGTGCGCAAAGACGGCAATCACGGGCCGCGGCCGCGCAACGTCGCGCCCGCCCGTCACCCGCCGGGCGAAAAATCCGGCGCGGCCCCGAGGGGCTGCGGGCAGGAACGGGGGCATCGCGTGAGCCCGCTGCACGTTGTCGTCGTCGGGCACGGGATGGCCGGGGCGCGGTTCGCCGAGGAGGTGCGCAGGCACGACCCCGACGGCCGCCGCGTGCGGCTCACGATCCTGGCCGCCGAGCCGCTCCCCGCCTACAACCGCGTCCTGCTGCCCAGCCTGCTCTCCGGCGTGATGCGGGAGGAAGACTTCGCCGCGACGACCGTCGCGGGCCTGCCGGTCGCGGCCGGCCGGGAACCTGGGGCCGCCCCGCGCGGCAGCGTGCTGCCGCCGGGCGCTCCCGTGGCGCTCCGGGTAAGCGCGCGGGTGACCGGCATCGACCCGGTGGCCAAGACGGTCCTCATCGAGACGGCAACGCCCGCCGCGCTGCCGCTTCCTTCGACCCGGGACCGCGCCCGCCTGAGCGCGGGCACGGGCGCTACCGGGCGCCCGGTCGCCGGGGCCGAGGCGGTCGAGCGGATCGCCTACGACGTCCTGGTGCTGGCTACGGGCGCGCGCCCGGTCATCCCGCCGGTACCTGGCGTCCTAGCCGGGGGAGCCGACGACGCGGCCCCGCCCCTACGGCGCCCCGCGGGGCCGGCAGGACCTTCTTCGCCGGAGTCCTGGCCGTCGGCCAGCCGGGCATCCGGCCCGTTCCGCGGCCCGGGTACCGACACCGCCGACCGCGGGCCGCTGAGCGAGGAACCCTCCGCCTGTCCGGACCGGCTGGGGTGCCTCGACGGCCCGGCCACGTCTGGCCGGCCTCTCACGGCCGAGGCCGCGGCTACTGGACCTTCTCCCCCTGCCCGCCGGCCCGGCGACGCTGGCAACGGTGCGGGGAAACGCGAAGCACCCGCCCGTTCGGTATCGCCTTTGCTTTCGCCCGATGTCGCCGTGCTGCACTCGCTCGCGGACGCGCGCCGCATCGCGGCGTTCGCGCAGGCGGCCCGCCGGACCGGCGGGCGGGTCGCGGTGCTCGGCGGCGGCGTGCTCGGACTTGAGGCGGCGCGGGCGCTCGCCGCGCGCGGGACCGTGGTCACCGTCGTGCACCGGGGCGGGCACCTGATGGACCGGCAACTCGACGCGCCCGCCGGCCGGGTGCTCGCGGACGCGATGCGCCGCGCCGGGGTCGCGGCCGAGCTTGGCGCGAGCGCGGCCCGGTGGGAGTCCGGGCGGGGACTGTGGCTCGCCGACGGACGGCTGGTGCCCGCGAGCGCGCTGGTGGTGTGCACGGGCACGGCACCCCGGACGTCACTCGCCCGGGCGGCCGGGCTGCGGCTGACCGAAAGCGGGTCGGTCGCGGTCGACGACACCCTGGCGACGTCCGGACCTGAGATCTACGCGATCGGAGACTGCGCCGGCCATCCAGGGGCGGCCGGCGGCCTGGTGCAGCCGGGCTGGGAGCAGGCCGCCGTGCTCGCCGGCCGGCTCACCGGAGCCGTTCCCAAGGCCCGCTACCGGGGCAGCGGCGCGGTCACCAGGCTCAAGGCGGCCGGGATCGAACTGACCGCCGTGGGCACGTCCACCGCCGGCGACGCGGGCAGTGCCGACGAGGCCGACCCGAACGGGGAGTTTGAGGTGCTGCGGTTCGAGGACCCGGCGCGGGAACGCTACGCCAAGCTCGTGCTGGCGGCGGACCGGGTCGTCGGAGCCGTGCTGATCGGCCTGCCCGACGCGGCCGCCGGGATCGTGCAACTCTACGACCGGAACGGGCCCGCGCCGGCCGACCGGCTCGCGCTGCTGCTCGGCCGGGCGCTGCCACCGGAGGCGGCCGGCGGCACGGGACCCGGTGCGCTGCCCGATTACGCCGTGGTCTGCCGCTGCAACATGGTCACCAAGGGGCAGCTTCGTGATGCCTGGTACCGGGGCGCGTGCGGCCGGGCGGCGCTGTCGGCGGCGACCCGGGCCGCGACCGGGTGCGGTACCTGCGGCGACGAAGTCGACGCCGTCGCGTCGTGGCTCGCCGAGACCGACCCCAGCCAGGCGAGCGCCCCGGGCGCCGGAGGCGGCCTCCCGGCCCAGCCCGGCGCTCGTCCGCCCGGTGACCGCGAAAGCGACCAACCCGCCGATCCCTCGCAGAAGGAGGCCGCGCTGCGATGAGCGCACGCACTGACGCCACTCACGTTGTCGTTGTCGGGCACGGCATGGTCGGGCACCGGTTCGTCGAGGCGCTGACGGCGCGCGACGACGCCGGGCAGTTCCGGGTGACCGTGCTGGCGGAGGAGAGACGGCCCGCGTACGACCGGGTCGCGCTCTCGTCGTTCTTCGACGGCGCGGACGAGGCCGCGCTGCGGCTGCCGCCGCTTGACCGCGTCCCCGGCCTCGACCTGCGGCTCGGCGTCCGGGCGGAGTCCGTCGACCTGGACCGGAAGGTGGTCCGCACCTCGGCCGGGGCGTCCCTGCCGTATGACGAGCTGGTGCTGGCCACCGGCTCGTACCCGTTCGTCCCGCCGGTGCCCGGCCACGACGCCCCGGGCTGCTTCGTCTACCGGACGCTGGATGACCTGGAAGAGATCCGGTTCGCCGCCGCGCGCGCACTGCGGGCGGCCGACGATGGCAGCGAGCGGGCCCCGGACGGCCCGTCGCCGCAACGAGCCAGCGCGCCCGCGGTCGGCGTGGTGGTCGGCGGGGGACTGCTCGGGCTTGAGGCGGCTAACGCGCTGCGGTTGCTCGGGCTCGCGCCGCATGTGGTCGAGCTGGCGCCGCACCTGATGGCCGTGCAGGTCGACGAGGGCGGCGGCGCGCTGCTCGGCCGGCTCGTCACCGATCTGGGCGTCACGGTGCACTGCGGGTCCGCGACGGTCCGGGTGGTGACGGATCCGGTGAGCGGGCAGGCGACCGGGGTGGACCTGGCGGACGGCACCCGGATCGATACCCCGGTCGTGGTGTTCGCGGCCGGGGTGCGGCCGCGCGATGACCTGGCGCGCGCGGCCGGGCTGCCGCTCGGGCCGCGCGGCGGCGTGGCCGTGGACTCCTCCTGCCGCTCTGCCGCCGACCCGCACGTGTGGGCGATCGGCGAGGTCGCGGCGCTCGACGGGCAGGTCTTCGGCCTGGTCGCCCCGGGCTACGCGATGGCCGAGACCGCGGCGGACCGGATGCTCGGCGGGGCGGCGACCTTCCCGGGCGCTGACCTGTCGACGAAGCTGAAGCTGCTCGGGGTAGACGTGGCGTCGTTCGGCGACGCGCACGGGCGGACGCCGGGCGCGCTGTCGGTGGTGCTGAACGACCCGGTCCGCCAGGCCTACGGCAAGCTCGTGGTCTCGGACGACGCGCGCACCCTGCTCGGCGGGGTGCTGGTCGGGGACGCGTCGCGCTACGCGCTGCTGCGCCCGCTGGTCGGCTCGCCGCTGCCGTCCGACCCGGCGGCGCTGCTCGCACCGGAAGACGCCGCCGCCGGCGCCGGCGGCTCTGGCCTGGCCGCGCTCCCCGACTCCGCGCAGCTCTGCTCGTGCAACGCGGTGACCAAGGGCACGCTGCTGTCGGCGATCGCCGGCGGCTCGGCCAGCGACGTGGCCGGGCTCAAGGCCTGCACGCGGGCGGGTACCGGGTGCGGCTCGTGCGTCCCGGCACTCAAGCAACTGCTCGTCTCGGCGGGCGTGGAACAGTCGACGGCGCTGTGCGAGCACTTCGCCGCCTCGCGGGCCGAGCTGTTCGAGATCGTCGCGTCCACCGCAATCGCGACGTTCACCGAGTTGGTCACCCGGCACGGCCGGGGCCGCGGCTGCGACATCTGCAAGCCCGCGGTGGCCTCCATCCTGGCGTCGCTGCACACCGGGGACCACATCCTCGACGGCGAGCGCGGCGCGCTGCAGGACACCAACGACAGGCACCTGGCGAACATGCAGCGCAACGGCACGTACTCGGTGGTGCCCCGCATCCCCGGCGGGGAGATCACCCCGGCCAAGCTGAAGGTCATCGCGGAGGTCGCCGAGGATTTCGGCCTCTACACCAAGATCACCGGCGGGCAGCGGATCGACCTGCTCGGTGCCCGGCTCGAGGAGCTGCCGCTGATCTGGCAGCGCCTCACCGATGCCGGGTTCGAGTCCGGGCACGCGTACGGCAAGGCGCTGCGCACGGTGAAGTCCTGCGTGGGATCCACCTGGTGCCGGTACGGCGTCCAGGACTCGGTTGGCCTGGCGATCGAGCTCGAGCTCCGCTACCGGGGCCTGCGCTCCCCGCACAAGCTCAAGGGCGGCGTGTCCGGCTGCGCCCGCGAGTGCGCCGAGGCCCGCTCGAAGGACTTCGGCATCATCGCCACCGAGGCGGGCTGGAACCTCTACGTCGGCGGCAACGGCGGCTTCCGGCCCCGGCACGCGGAGCTGCTGGTGTCCGACGTGCCCAGGGACGAGCTGATCGCGATCCTCGACCGGTTCCTCATGTTCTACATCCGCACCGCGGACCGGCTGCAGCGCACCGCCGCGTGGGTCGAGGCGATGGACGGCGGCCTCGCGCACCTGCGGGACGTGATCGTGCACGACAGCCTTGGCGTCTGCGCCGCGCTCGAAGCGGCCATGGCCGCGCACGTGGCCGGCTACCGCGATGAGTGGCGCGCGGTCCTGTCCGACCCGCGGCGGCTCGCGAAGTTCGCTTCGTTCGTCAACGCCCCTGGTCACCCCGACCCCGACATCTCGTTCACGGTCGAACGCGACCAGCGCATCCCCGCGCCGGCTCGCCCGCTACTGGATGTGGAGCCACGATGAAGGTACTCGAAGCCGCCGCCGTCTCTCTCTCCCTGCTCGCCCCGGAGCAAGGGGCCGCGGTCCTGCTGCCGGATGGCGGGTCCGCCGCCGTGTTCCTGCTGCACGACGGGTCGGTGCACGCGGTCGGCAACCTCGACCCGTTCTACGGCGCGCCGGTCATCTGCCACGGGATCGTCGGCGACCGCTCCGGCGCCCCCACGGTGGCCAGCCCGCTCGGCAAGCAGGTGTTCTGCCTGCGCACCGGCCGCTGCCTCGATGTCCCCGGGGTGGCGCTGCCCGTCTTCGACGTGCTGGTTCGGGACGGCGTGATACGCCTGTCAAGTTCCGGTAACACCGGTGAAATGACCGTAGGGACATGATGAACCGCATGTCCACAGCAACCGACGGCCTCGCACCGCTCGCGGGCTAGACGGTCGCGGTGACGGCCGCCCGCCGCGCCGAGGAGATCGCCGGCCTGCTTGAGCGGCGCGGCGCGGCCGTGCTGCACGCCCCCGCGCTGCGCATCGTGCCGCTCGCCGACGACACCGACCTGCACAAGGCGACGCTTGAGATCATCGGCACGCCGCCGGACACGGTCGTGGCCACGACCGGCATCGGCTTCCGCGGCTGGATGGAGGCCGCGGAGGGCTGGGGCGAGGCGGACCTGCTGCGCGCCGCGCTCCGCGCGGCGGCCATCCTCGCCCGCGGGCCGAAGGCCACCGGGGCGATCCGCGCGGCCGGGCTGCGCGAACGGTGGTCGCCTGCCTCGGAGTCGTCGGCCGAGGTGCTGCAGCGCCTGCTGTCGGAGGGTCCGCTGCACGGGCGGCGGATCGCCGTCCAGTTGCACGGCGAGCCGCTGCACGACTTCACCGACGCGCTGCGCCACGCGGGCGCGGCCGTGATCCCGGTGCCGGTCTACCGCTGGATGGCCCCGGTGGACCTCGGCCCGCTCGACCGGCTGCTCGAGGCGGTCACCGCGGGGACCGTCGACGTGGTCACGTTCACCAGCGCGCTCGCGGCGACCGGCCTGCTTCGCCGGGCGGACGAGTGCGGGCTGGGCGGCGAGCTGGCCAGCGAGCTGCGCGGCCGGGCGGCCGCCGTCTGCGTCGGCCCGGTCACCGCGGGCCCGCTGCTCGACCACGGCATCCCCGCCACCTGGCCGGAGCGCTACCGGGTCGGCGCACTGGTCAGGCACGTCACCGAGGTTCTCAGCGGACGCGCCCTCGTGCTCACCGTGGCCGGCCACCGGCTTGAGGTCCGCGGCTCGGCGGTCGTCGTCGACGGCTGCCTGCGCCCCGTCCCGCCGGGCCCGATGACCGTGCTCCGCGCCCTCGCCCGCCGCCCCGGCTGGGTCGTCCCCCGCGCCGACCTGCTCGCCCGGCTCCCCGGCGGCGGCGCGGACGAGCACGCGGTCGAGGCCGCCATCGCCCGCCTCCGGTCCAGCCTCGGCGCCCCCAAGATCGTCCAGACGGTCGTCAAGCGCGGCTACCGCCTGGCCATAGCGAGCTAATCCCGGCCTGCTTCTTCATGGCGAGCCCGCAGACGTTCATCGCGAGCCCACAGACGACGGCCGCGCACCAGGTGGCACCAGCTAGTTGTCCGGGGCCGGGCGCGGGCGTAGCACTGGACGTATGCGCACCAGGGCAGCGATTATCAGGGAACCGGGCAAGCCGTGGGAGATCGCGGAGCTTGAGCTTGACGAGCCGAGGGCCGGCGAAGTCCGGGTCGCGTTCAAGGCCTCCGGCCTGTGTCACTCGGACGAGCACCTGCAGACGGGTGACGCCACCGGGCGGCTGCCGATGGTCGGCGGGCACGAGGGGGCCGGCGTGGTCGAGGCGGTCGTCGAGCAGGCCACCGCAATCGTCGGCAAGGGCGCGCAGGTGACGATCACCTCGGTCGGCAAGTCCGGCGAAAACCAGATCCAGCTCTCCGCTAACGGCAGCGTGGTCGGCTGGCAGCGCCGCATCCAGGGTCATGTCTTCGGCATGTGCAACCCGCTCAACGACATCCCGCGCCTGCTCCGGTTGTACCGAGCCGGGCAACTAAAGCTAGACGAACTCATCACCCGCCGTTACCCCTTGGACGAGGTCAACCAGGGCTACCAGGACCTCGACGACGGCAAGCTAATCCGCGGCGTCATCAGCCACGGCTAACCCTCGCCACCCTCGCCCAACCGTCAACCCGGCTCCAGGCTCCGCGCTCCGGGCTCCGCGCTCCGCGCCCCGGGCGGATGATGGATCATTACGAGGCACTGGGTACTCCCAACGATCCATCATCTTCGTCGACGTTGCGTTCGTGCCTGGGAGGCGCCAATGGCGCAGGTGGGCCGGCCGCACGGATAGGGAGTGCCGTCCCAGCCATTGCGGCGGAAGGTGGCAGCGAGGAGGGCGGCGGTTTCGCAGGCCTTTTCCGTGACGGCCACCGGGCCGAACCGGTGCGTTCGCACGTCGCCCAGTGCCAGGTTGACGTTGTCCCGGTCCTTGTCCAGCTGTACCCGCTCGTTCTGGTGATAGTCGGGGCCGTCGATTTCGGTTACGACCCGGTATTCGGGATACCAGTTGTCCCGGTACTGGATCTTGCCGCCGATCCGGCTGCGGCTCTGATGCTCCGACTTGGGCAGGCCGTGCGCTCGCTCAACATCACGGACGTAGCGGCGCTCGAGCGAGGAGTAGACGCCATCCGCCGCGTCTTCAAGCGCGTCGTTGAGCCATGCGCGCCAGCGGACCCGCTTGCGGGCGGCCAGGACTTCGCGGAGGGCCTCGACGGTGACAAGTTTTCTGGATACCGAGCGCGCGATCCAGCCATAGGCCTGGTCGAAGGTTGTAGCCGCGGCGACCAGGTCAAGGACGGTGTCCTCGATTCTGGTCCTGGGCAAGTTGAACGGGCCTAGAAACTGCTGCTGACTCTGGTCCGACCGGTGGACGATGATTCCGCGCACCGGCCTGTGCTGCGCCGGGCGCCGACCGGCCGGAACGATGACATGGATACCGCTCCCGAGGGGCTTGTCGATAATTCCGTGCAGTTCGGCGGCTGTTTCATGACTCAGCATTGCCCCCACTCCTGCTTTCAGCACCGCCGCCCACAGCTGTGCGTTGCGGGGCAGTGGGCCGCTGAAGGTGGCGTAGACGGCGGGGTAGATGCGTTGCCAAGCACCCGAAGCCAGCCGATGCTCGATCTGCCACCGCGAAAAGCCTGCCTGTAGTGCCTGGTCTCGACGGACGATCTGGCGCTGAATGCTCAGAAGTACCGCCCAGTCCCGGCCATCGTCCCGACTTATCGGCGTCGGAATGAAACGGACCACATACATAGAGTGACCATCATGAGCGGAATCCGATAGCCCTGCGCGAAAACTGGTCGATGGTGGATCGTTGGGAGGCACAGGTGCCTCCCAACGATCCACCATCTCGAATCCCAGGTGGCGGGCGATCGCCGCGGGGGCTCGGTTCGGCTGGTTGGATGGGGTTATGAGCCTTCCGCTGACGTTTCACACCGCGCTGTCCCGGCCCGACTTGCTCGCTGGTCCGGTTGCCGAGGCACTGCGGGCGCTGCCGTGGGCCGACCAGGTGCGGGTGGCGGAGGTCGACCCGTCGCTGTCGGACACCGCGCAGTTCTGCGAGGCCTACGGCATCACGCTCGAGGAGAGCGTGAACTGCGTGGTGATCGTGGCCAAGCGCGGCGCCGATGTCACCTACGCCGCCTGCATGATCGCCGCGACCACCAGGGCCAACGTGAACGGCCTAGTGCGCCAGCACCTGGGCGCGCGGAAAGCCTCCTTCGGCCCGGTCGACGTCGTGACGTCGCTGACCGGCATGGAGTACGGCGGGATCACGCCGGTCGGCCTGCCCGGCTCGTGGCCTGTCCTGGTGGACGACCAGGTGGCCAAGACGCCGAGCGTCGTGATCGGGGCCGGCATCCGCGGCGCCAAGCTCTGGCTGCCCGGCAGCCTGCTCGCCGAGCTTCCGTCCGGGGAGATTCTCCCGGGCCTCGGCGTCGAGGCAGACCAGGCAGACCAGGCAGACCAGGCAGACCAGGTCCGCTAGGGCAGGCTAAATCCGCTAGGGCAGGGGACTCGTCGCGAGCTTGACGGCGATCCCCAGCATCGTCGCCGCGATGAGCAGGTCGAGGACCTGCCAGGCGCGCGGGGTCGCAAGCAGCCCGGCGGCGAACCGCGCGCCGAAGCCGAGGCCGGCAAACCACAGCGTGCTCGCCACGCAGGCGCCGACGGCGAACCACCACCGGCCGGACGCGCCCTGGGTGTTCGCGATCGACCCGAGCAGCACCATCGTGTCGAGGTAGACGTGCGGGTTGAGCCAGGTCAGCGCGATCGCGCTGCGGATCGCCACCGGCCCGCCGTTCCCGTTGTCGCGGGCCGCGCTCAGCGAGGAAGCGGGCCGCCGGGCCCGCCAGGCCGACGACAGCCCGTACCAGACGAGGAACGCGACGCCGAACCAGCGGACCGCCTGCAGCGCCCAGCCGGCGTGCT
Organism: Actinomycetota bacterium; assembly: GCA_027326205.1. GTDB lineage: Bacteria > Actinomycetota > Actinomycetes > Streptosporangiales > Streptosporangiaceae > Trebonia. Next base: position 6 of record DAHWEX010000657.1, on the reverse strand, counting down.
GCACGA
>DAHWEX010000652.1 GCA_027326205.1 Actinomycetota bacterium | reverse complement strand
GATCCCTGCCTGGCTGCCCGCCACCGTCGCGGGCCTGATGCTCGCGGTCGCCGCGCTGAGCGCGGCGCGCCTGGCGGCGGCCCGGCCCTGGGCGCGCGGCGGCGGCGTCGGCACCGACGCGGCGCACCTGCTGATGGGGATCGCCATGGCGGGCATGCTGACGCCGCGGCTGCGCACCCTGCCGGACGCCGCCTGGGAGGTCGTCTTCGGCGTGCTCACCGCCTGGTTCGCGGTGCAGGTCACCCGGGACGCCCGGCGCAGCGGCACGCCCGCCCTGGCCGCCGGCCACTGCGTCCCGCACCTGGTGCACAGCGCCTCGATGCTCTACATGGTCCTCGCGATGACCGCCGCCGGGCCGGCGGCAACCGGAACGGGCGGCATGGGCATGGCAGCGGCGTCCGCCGGGACCCTGCGCTATCCCACGCTCGCGCTGCTGTTCGCGTTCCTCCTGGTCGGCTACGGCATCTGGGACCTCGACCAGCTCTCCGGCCGCCGCTGCGCATTCGCGCCGCCGCCCGTCCGGCCCGCCGGGCTGGCCGCCGCCGGGGACGGAGCGCGCGACGGTCATCTCGCGGCCGCGATCGGTCCGTCGCTGCTCTCGACCGCCGTCACCGTCGGCTGCCGCGTGGCGATGGGCGTCGCGATGGCCTTCCTGCTGTGCACCGCGATCTGACTAGCGCCACCAGCGACGTTCCAAGGCCTTGCTCGTGCCCTTGGTCCGGTCGAGCGCGTCGAGCGCGGCCATGTCTTCGTCGGACAGGGTGAAGTCGAAGACCTGTGCGTTCTCGGCGATCCGCTCCCGGTGCGTCGACTTCGGGATGATGGGGATGCCGCGCTGCACGCACCAGCGCAGCAAGACCTGAGCCGGGGTGCGGCCGGCGTGCTCGGCGACCGCGCGTACCCGCTTGTTGCCCAGGTGCCGTCCGGTGCCGAGCGGGCTGTAGGCCTCGGGCACGATGTGGTGGCGACGGCACGCCCCAACCAGGCCCTGGCGGTATTCCACGGCGCTGAACTGGATCTGGTTGACCGCCGGGACGACGCTGCCCGCGGCGACGACCTGGTCCAGGTCGTCCGCGCCGAAGTTCGACACGCCGATCGACTTCGCGAGCCCGCGCTCCCGTGCGCGCTCCATCCCCGGCCAGGCCCAGGCCGGTCCGCGCTGGGGCCAGTGCACCAGGTAGAGGTCGACCTGGTCGACGCCGAGCTTGCGCAGGCTCTGCTCCGCCTCGGCGACCGGGTCCTGGCTGCCCGGGTAGAACTTCGTGGTGATGAACACCTCGTCGCGGGGCACGCCGCTGTCCCGCAGCGCCCTGCCGACGCTGGCCTCGTTGCCGTAGGCCTGCGCGGTGTCGATGTGCCGGTAGCCGAGTTCCAGCGCCCAGCGCACCGCCTGCTCGCAGGTGCCCCCGTCGGGGACCTGCCAGACCCCAAGGCCGAGCAGCGGCAACTGGTTCCCGTCGGCGAGCTTCACGAACTCCATGGTTATCCGGTTATCCCTTCAGGAACCCGCACCTGCCGCGCACCTGCCGCCCCGGGGGGAGGCAGGCTGACGCCGGCCGGGAGCGTGCTGCCCCCGCTACAGGAGGGTGGCTTCCAGCGTGATCTCCGGGACGGAGGCGAGCGCCCGGCTCACCGGGCAGCCCGCCTTGGCCGCCGCGGCGTGCTCGGCGAAGGCGGCCTGGTCGATGCCCGGCACCTTGCCGGCCGTGACCAGCGCGATCTTGGTGATCGTCGGGGCGCCGTCCACGAACCACAGCGTCACCGTCGCGTCCGTGTGCACCGACTGCGGCGGCGAGCCGGCCTCAGCCAGGATGTTCGACAGGGCCATCGAGAAGCACGCCGCGTGCGCGGCGGCGATCAGTTGCTCCGGGTTGGAGCCCGGGCCGTCCTCGAAGCGGGACTTGAACGTGTACCCGCCGCTGATCGTGTCCCCGGCGGTGAAGGTGCCGGTGCCACCAGGCAGGTCACCCTTCCATTCAGCGCTTCCCTTGGCCGTCATGCGCCCTCCATCCTCGGAATCTTCCCGGAACCGTGCGTACGTGCCGAGCCTATCCCGGGCGCCTTCGCGCGCTGCGCACCGGTTCCGGCGCGGATAGCGGAAACAGTGCCACCATTCGCGGTGATTTATATAGCTTTGCGGACTAAGGTGGGCGCCGTCGTAGCGAAGTGTCCGCGGCGGATGCACTGGCGGGTAGAGCGAGGCACGGTGAGTATTCGGCAGTCACGGATGCCCAGGTCGTGGTGGAACTGGCTGTCCTGGTGGGACCTGGCCTGGGTAGCATTCGTCGCGCTGAACCTGACGGCCATGCAGGTGATGGACACCTGGCAGACCGTTCCGTTCCTGGTCATCTGGGTGAGCCTCACGGTGATCTACGGGTGGCGGATGTGGCCGCTGCAGCCGACGATCGTCACGGTCGCGGTCGTCACGATCGCGAGCGCCGCGATCATCGGGATCCAGGTCATCGACGGCCTCCAGGACAGCGACTACCTGGTCCTGGTCCCGCTCGTCGCGGCCATGTTCCTGGTGATGGTGTGGAACGGGCAGCGGCGGCTGGCCGCGCTTGAGGAACGCCTGGCGGCGCTGGAGGAAGTGCAGCGGGTCTCCAGGGAGAACGTGCGGCTGCTTGAGCAGCAGCGGCTGTTCCTGCTCGATGCCTCCCACGAGCTCGGCACGCCGATCACCGTGGCGCTCGGCCACGCCGAACTGATCGAGCAGGCGGTAGACGGCGGGCTCATCGCCGACGACGCCCGGGTGGTCGTCGGCGAACTGGCCCGGCTGCGCACGCTGGCCGCCCGCCTGCTGCTGCTGGCGTCCGCCGACGACCCCGGGTTCCTCGACGTGCGGCCGGTGAACCTCGACACGCTGGTGCTCGAGGCGCTGGAGCGCTGGGGCTACACGCCCCGCCGGTGGCGGCTCGGCGAGGTGGCCGAGGACGCCATCCTGGGGGACCGGGACCGGCTCGGCGTGGCGATGGACGCACTGGTGGAGAACGCCGTCGCGCACACCGAGACCGATGACCTCATCGAGCTGAGCGTCCGGCTGGAAGACGGGCAGGCGGTACTGGCCGTCGCGGACTCCGGCTGCGGCATCGCGGACGAGGACCTCGCCAGGATCTTCGCCAGGTTCTCCCGCGCGAAGCCGTACCGGAGCCGCGACGTGGGCGGCTTCGGCCTCGGCCTGCCGACCGCCGCGGCCATCGCCGGGGCTCACCACGGCTCGGTCGGGGTCCGCAGCGCCGTCGGCCAGGGCTCGACCTTCGAGCTGCGGATCCCCGCGACCGACGCTCACGCCGCGGGCAGGAATCAATCATGACCTACCGAACGGGCCGTTGCTTCGCGCCTCGGTCCGCTCCCTGCCGGGCACGTGCCGCGAATTACGAAGATTGCCGCACTCTGTCCCGCCGGAGCTAACAGGTAAACTTTTTGCGGCGTGAAGACTTTTCGCGGGATGAAGGAAAATTACGCGCAGGACGTATTTTGTTTACATGGGACGAAATGTTTACCGGTTATTCCGGCCGCCAGCAGGTGCGCCAGTTACGGGCGGGACTGCGCGGGCGCGATGGCGTCGAGGAAGTCCAGGGCGGCGACCGCGTTCGCCCGGCGCCAGGCCAGCAGGGTCGCGTCGAAGCCGGAACTGAGGGCGCGGCGGTCCTCGATCGCCGTGACGAGCGGCTCGAACACCGTGCGCTGCGCCGCGAGCAGCGGCGCCGGGTTCTCGCCGATCCGGTCCAGCAGGGCGAGCTTCATCAGCAGTTCGGAGCGGATCTCCCTGATGTGCTCCACCGGGGCGCGCAGCCAGCGGGCGGAGGCGTCCCGGCCGTCGGCGGTGGCCGTGTAGACCGTGCGCTGCGGGCCGAGGCCGGGCTCGGTGCCCTCGGCGGTGATGAGCCCCGCGTCGAGCAGCCGGCCGATCGCGCGGTAGACGACGGCCTTCGGCACCTGCCAGACGCGGCCGAGGTCGCCGCCCGCCGCGGTCAGTTGCGCGACGGCGAAGCCGTGCGCCGGCCGCTGGCTGAGGATCGTGAGCACCAGCCACTCGGGCAGCGACATCTCCGGAAGCGTGGCCGTCATGAAGGTTGAGCGTAGCCGCCCGCGCACGCGCGCACCGGCCGGTTCGCCGGCCGGCGCCCCGGATGCGCCCCGGATGCGCCCCGGATGCGCCCGGGCAGCGCCCTAGGCCGCTGGCCGGCGGCGGCGTACGATGTGGTCGCTCATCCGCTCTCCAGGGAGGTTCCCGGTGGCCGACGGCCCTGACCTTGAAGAACTCGCCGCGCTCTACCGCGACCTGCACGCGCACCCGGAGCTTGGCTTCGCCGAGCACCGCACCGCGGGCATCGTCGCCGAGCGGCTGCGCGCCCTCGGCTACCAGGTCACGACCGGGGTGGGCGGGACCGGAGTGGTCGGCGTGCTCTCGCGGGGAAGCGGCCCGGTGGCGCTGCTGCGCGCGGACATGGACGGTCTGCCGGTGCGCGAGCAGACCGGCTTGCCGTACGCGAGCACCGTCCGCGCGACGAGCTCCGACGGCGCCGACGTTCCGGTGATGCACGCCTGCGGCCACGACATGCACGTCACCTGCCTGCTCGGCGCGGCCGCGGAGCTAGCGGCGGACGAGGCCTGGCAGGGCACGCTGCTGCTGGTCTTCCAGCCCGCGGAAGAGGGCCGCGGTGGTGCCCAGGCCATGCTCGACGACGGCCTGTACGAACGGTTCCCGGTACCCGGCATCGTGCTCGGCCAGCACGTCATGCCCCTGCCGGCGGGCGTGCTCGGCCTCCACGCCGGCGCCGCGATGGCCGGCGCCGACGGGCTCCGGGTCGTGCTGCACGGCAAGGGCGGGCACGGGTCGCGCCCGGAGACGACGGTCGACCCGGTCCTGATGGCCGCCGCCCTCGTGCTCCGGCTGCAGGGGATCGTCTCCCGCGAGGTGGCCGCCCGCGAGACGGTCGTGCTCACGGTCGGGTCGCTGCACGCGGGCACCGCGTCGAACATCATCGCCGACCAGGCGGAGCTGCTGGTCTCGCTGCGTCATTTCGACGACGACGTCCGCGCCACGGCCCGCGCCGCGATCGACCGGGTCGTCCGGGCCGAGGCCCTCGCCTCGGGCGCGCCGAAGGACCCGGAGATCGAGGCGACCGAGACGTTCCCCGTCCTGGTCAACGACCCGGCCGCCTGCGCCAGGCTCACCGAGGTCTTCAACGCGGGCGTCGGCCTCACGCTCGACCCGGGCCCGGTGACCGGCAGCGAGGACGTCGGCCTGCTCGCGACCGCCGCGGGCGTCCCGTGCGCCTACTGGTTCCTCGGCGGCGCCGACCCGGCCCTGTTCGCCGGCGTGACGTCGGTCGAGGCGGCGCGGGGCATCGTGGACAGCCTGCCGTCCAACCACTCCCCGCTGTTCGCCCCGGTCGTCGAGCCGACGATCCGCACCGGCGTGGCCGCGCTGGCCACGGCGGCGCGCACCTGGCTGGGCTAGCGGACGGAGGCGATGATCGCCTCGGCCTGGCGGATCAGCGGGGCGTCGACCATCTGGCCGTCGACCCTGATCGCGCCCTTGTCGCGGGCGCCGGCGTCCCTGGTCGCGGCGAGGACCCGGCGCGCCCACGCGAGCTGGGCCGCGTCCGGCTGGAAGGCCCCGCGGACGACCGCGACCTGGCTGGGGTGGACGCAGGCCTTGAGCGCGAACCCGGAGGCGGCGGCGTCCTCGGCCTCGGCGGCGAGCCCGTCGAGGTCGGGGATGTTCACGTAGACCGCGTCGACGGCGGCCTTCCCGGCGGCGGCGGCCGCGAGCAGCGTCGCGGACCGGGCGTGCCGGGCGACGTCCCGGTACCGTCCGCCGGGGAACCGGCTGGAGCGGCCCCGCATCGACGCGATCAGGTCCTCGGCTCCCCACATCAGCGCGACGACGTTGGGCGCGGCGGCGATCTCGGCCGCGTTGACGATGCCGCGGGCCGTCTCGCACAGCGCCACGACGCGCCACTCGCCGCCGAGTGCGTCGAGCTGGGCCCGGCTCTCGGCCTTGGGCAGCATGATCAGCCGGTACCCGGTGCCGCGCAGCGCCGCGAGGTCGGCCGCGTGCTCGGGCGTGCCGGCGGCGTTGACCCGGACGATGACCCGCGCGGGATCGACGCCGGCGGCGACGAGCGCCGCCCGGGCCGCGTCCTTGCGGTCGGCGCCGACGCCGTCCTCCAGGTCGAGGATCGCGCCGTCGGCGACGGCCAGCGCCTTCGCGTAGCGGTCGGGCCGGTCGGCGGGGCAGAACAGCGGCGCCGGACCGGGCAGGTCCGCCGTCACTCGGCGTCCCACTTCGGGCTGTCATCCGCGGGCTGGCCTTCGGGGGCCGGCCGACAGCGCATGAGCGTGCTCCGGATGACGACCGCGACGACCGCGCCGTGCTGGTTGCGGGCCGTGTGCTCGAACTTGACGATCCCCTGCCCGGGACGGCTGGCCGACAGCCGCTTGTCCAGGATGACGGTTTCGCCGTAGATCGTGTCGCCGTGCCGCACGGGAGCGGGGAAGCGCGTGTCGCCGAACCCCAGGTTCGCGACGATCGTGCCCTGGGTCAGCTGGGCGACCGACAGCCCCACGAGCACCGACATGGTCAGCAGGCTGTTGACCAGCCGCTCGCCGAACTCGGTCGTCTCGCTGAACGCCGCGTCCAGGTGCAGGGACTGCGGGTTCATGGTCAGCGTGGAGAACAGCGTGTTGTCCGCCTCGCCGATCGTGCGCCCGGGCGAGTGCTTGTAGACGACGCCGGTCCGCAGTTCCTCGAACCACAGCCCGCGCTGCTGGATCACTTCACCGGTCGATTCACCCATGTTCTCTATCTACCACCATCCGTCTCAGCCAGCCGCGCTGGGACCGGGCGTCGGGCGTGAAAACACGGACCGTTCGGGCTCATGGTTCTGCCTTGCCTCCAGGATCGCGAGACCCGCTCCGCGAACAGGCGGTGCTCCCACTCCTCGTTGAGCACGATCCGCGGGCACCGGTATTCCGCTCTGCGGGCGTCGCCTCTGGCGCACGGCGGGCGGAACCGCGACGATGGCTACGGCGGCGGGCTGGAAGGGGATGTGGCGATGGCGCGGGTAGATATCCGGTTGCAGGCGTGGGGCTGGCTGACCAGGCGCATGGTGCCGATCGCGACCATGGACGAAGCCAGGATCATCGACCTGCAGGCCAGGCCGATACCGAAGAACGCGGTGACGAACTGGCTGTTCGGCACGGTGCCGCCGGGGGTGACGACCGCCGCCCGGCTGGTGCCCGGGCCCGGCGGGGACATTCCGGTGCGCGTCTACCGGGCGGCCGCCAGCCACCCGGAACCCCGGCCGCTGGTGCTGTACTTCCACGGCGGCGGCTTCGTCTTCGGCGGCCTGGACATGAGCGACTGGGCGTGCGGCACGATCGCGGCGAACGTCGGGGCCGTGGTCGTTTCCGTGGGCTACCGGCTCGCGCCGCTGCATCCCTTCCCCGCGGCGGTCGACGACTGCTACGCCGCCCTCGCCTGGGCGGCGGCCCATGCCGCCGAACTCGGCGCCACGGGGCCGGTCGGGGTCGCGGGGGAGAGCGCGGGCGGCAACCTGTCGGCGGTGGCCTGCCTGCTGGCCCGCGACCGCGGCGGCCCCGCCATCCGGCACCAGGCGCTGATCTACCCGGTCACCGACATGACCAGGCCGGAGTCGGCCGTGGTGTCACCGTTCCTGTCCGGGGCGGAGATGGCCCGCTACAACCTGCTTTACCTTGGCCCGGACGGCGACCAGGGCAACCCGTGGGCCTCGCCCTTGCTCGCCGCCGGCCACTGCGGGCTGCCGCCCGCCCTGATCCAGGTGGCGGAGCACGACCCGCTGCGCGAGGACGGCGTGCGGTACGCCGCCGCGCTGCGGGATGCCGGGGTCCCGGTCCGCTTCACCGAGTACGTGGGCATGACGCACGGGTTCGTCAACTTCCCCGGGCTGTCACGGGCCGCGCACCAGGCGCTGGCCGAGGTCTGCGCCGAGCAGGCCGCCGCGTTCGCGCCGTCCGGCGAGACCGCGTCATGACCACGGCCGCTCCGCTCGTTATCCTCGTGAACCGTGACAGACCTCCCCTCCATCCCGGAGCTTCTCGACCTTGAACAGGTCGGGCCCGACCTTTACCAGTCCCGCGCGCTGTACGACGCGCCGTGGGGCATGTTCGGCGGGCAGGCCGCCGCGCAGTCCCTGCTCGCCGCCGGGCTGACGGTCGAGCGGGGCCGGCTGCCGCACTCGCTGCACGGCTACTTCGTCCGCAGGGGGGACTCGGCCAAGCCCACCCAGTTCCGGGT
>DAHWEX010000647.1 GCA_027326205.1 Actinomycetota bacterium | reverse complement strand
CGCGGCGCGCGATCGCGGCGGGCCCGCCCCGCCCCCGCGACCCGCTCTCCGCGGGCTCGCTGGGACTGCTCGGCCGGGTCAGCCGGGCCGCCCGCACCCGCGAGGAACTCGCCGCCCCGCGTTACGCGTCCTCTCGCGTCTCCGGCGAGGCGCGGTACCTGGCCTCCCTGCCGCCCGCCAAGGCGATGGCCGTCCGGCTGGACTCCAGGGCCGACCGCGAGCGCGCCCGCCCGGACGCGGGCGCCTCGCCCCCGTCGGCCACGGTCACCTGGTCCTGGTCGGCGCTGGCGGCCGTGGTGATCCCCGCGGTCATCGTGCTGGCCGTCGCCCTGGCGTAGGCCGCCGGGTCGGCTAGGAGTTCTCCGACGCGAAGACGCGCGAGCCGAGCCAGAGCAGCAGCGCCGCCGTCCCGGCGGCCACGCAGATCCCCTCCGCCATGATCGCGTTCCAGTACTGCCCCGCGTACGCCTCGCGCATGGCGTCGATCACGTAGCGGTACGGGCTGATCCGCGCGATCCCCTGCAGCCAGCCGGGCCCCAGCGTCATCGGCAGCATGACGCCGGACAGCAGGATCAGCGGTACCACCACGGAGTTGACCAGCGGCGCGAACGCGTCCTCACTCTTGATCCGCAGCGCGGTCGCGTACGACAGCGACGAGAGCCCGGTCGCGACCAGCACGATGAACACGTACGACAGGAGCACCGCGCCGACCGGAGCGCGCAGCCCGAACGCGACGCCCGCTCCGATCAGCACCGTCGACTGCACGACCAGCGTCACGACGTCGCGCAGCACCCGCCCGGTGAGCAGCGCGACCCGGGAGACCGGCGTCACCCGGTAGCGCTCGATGATCCCGGCCCGCCACTCGGAGATGATCGCGAACCCGACGAACGTCGAACCGAACAGCGCGAGCTGGATCAGCAGCCCGGGCACGAAGAACCGGTATGCCTCGGCGGTGCCGCCGGCCCCGGAGCCGCCCGTGAGCGTCCCGGCGGGCAGCCTGGTCAGCAGCGGCCCGAACAGCGCCAGGTAGAGGATCGGCTGCAGCACGCCGACGAAGATGAAGACGGGGACCCGCAGCAGCAGCCGCTGCTGCCTGCGGTACACGAATAGCGTGTCGCGGATGAATGCCATGTCCGGGTTACTCCTTACCCGCGCTCGCGAGTTCCGCGGCGCCTTCCGGTTCGCCCGCGCCGCCGGGGGAGTCGTCCCGCAGCGAGCGCCCGGTGAGCGTGAGGAACACGTCGTCCAGGGTCGGCCGGGACAGGCTGATCGCGCTCAGCGTGAGCCCGGCGCCGTCGAGGGCCCGAAGCAGCACCGGCAGCGCCTGCTCGCCGTGCTCCACGGTGAGCCGCAGCGCCCCGTCGGTCACCGCGATGTCCCGGGTCACCGGCGAGTTCGCGAGCAGCGCCCGCGCCGCCGCCGCGGCGTCGCGGCCGGCCGCCGCGTTCACGGAAAGCGTCACGACATCCCCCGACACGCGCCGTTTCAGCTCGTCCGGCGTCCCCGCCGCCACGGTGACCCCGTGGTCCATGACGAAGAGCCGGTCGCACAGCGCGTCCGCCTCGTCCAGGTAGTGCGTGGTCAGGAAGACCGTGGTGCCGAGGTCGGAGCGGAGCCGCCGGATGTGCTCCCACATGTTCGACCGCGACTGCGGGTCGAGCCCGGTGGTCGGCTCGTCGAGGAACACCAGCGGCGGCTGGTGCACCAGGCCGAGCGCGATCTCCAGCCGCCGCCGCTGCCCGCCGGACAGGGTCTTCACGAACCGCTGCTCAAGCCCGCCGAGGTCGAGCTGCTCGGTGAGCCGCGCGGCCCGCCGCCTGGTCTCCTCCCGGCCGATCCGGTAGGCGTAGCCCTGGTCGAGCAGTTCCTCGATGACCAGGCTGTTGTCGCTGGTGCCGCCCTGCGTCTGCCCGATCGCCTGCGGGACGAAGCCGATCCGCTTGCGCACCCCGAGCGGGTCGCGCAGCAGGTCCGCGCCCGCGACCGTCGCCGTTCCCGCCGTCGGCCGCAGCAGCGTGGTCAGCATGCGCAGCGTCGTCGTCTTGCCCGCCCCGTTCGGTCCGAGGAAGCCGACGATCTCCCCGTCCTCCACGGTGAGGTCCACCCCGCGCACCGCGTGCACGGTGCGCTTCCTGCTGGTGAAGTCACGCGCGAGGCCCTTGGCCTCGATGATTGCCATGAATCCCGGTTCCCCTCTGCTGACCGGCCGCCAGTCCAGGGCGGGCGGCGTCTCGGGTTATTTTTAAGTTATATCTCGAAAAATTTCAAGTACTATCGTGATTTACCCGGCCGCGCCGGGTGACTCGCCGGCGGCCGGGTTCCCGGGGCCGGCCCCGGCCTCCAGGGGCCGCCGCCCCGGCGGGGGCGCCGCCACGGTCCCGGCGGGCGGGATGGCGTTGGCCGGCGTGCCGCCGTCGACCATGGCGAGCGTGGCGTCGAGTTCGTCGTGCCAGCGGATCTCCGCCTCGGTGCGCATGATGCTGCGCCGCATGTTCGCCGCGGCCAGCACGTCGATGTAGCCCCTGGCGGTCAGCTGCTCCCGGTCGGCCGTCACCTCGGCGGCCGCGATCGCCAGCATCTCCCGCCGGGCCCGCAGCATCCGGCGCAGGTCGCCGGGATCCATGCTGGCGGCGGCGAACAGCAGCGCCACGCCGAGCGGGTCGGGCCCGTAGCCGAGCGGCCTGATCGCCTGGTCGCGCAGGGCCGACAGCTCCAGGTGCCCTTCCGCGGTGATCGCGTAGACGGTGCGCTCCGGCCGCCGGCCGACCTTCTCGGTCCGCATCGCCTCGATGAGGCCCTCGCCCTCCATCGTGCGCAGTTCCCGGTACAGCGCGCCGACCGAGACCCCGCCCCACTCGCCCACGTTGGTGACGTCGGCGAGCCGCCGGATGTGATGCCCGTGCGACGGCCCGCTGCGCGCCAGGATGCCGAGGACCATCAGCCGCGTTAGATTCACGAGATTAGTATCATGAGACTAATCTCGGGTTGTCAACCACAATAAGACAAGACCCGTTCAGGTGAACGGGTCGTGGTTTCTCCTCCCTGCGCTCAGGCTTCGGCGTCGCCCCCCCGGGCGAGCAGCGGCAGCGTGATGACGAACTCGGCGCCCGGGGCCGGCCCGGCGTCGCCCACCGACGCCTGGCCGCCGTGCGCGACGGCGATTTCCCGGACGATGGCCAGCCCGAGGCCGCTGCCGCCGGCTGCGCCGCTGCCCCGGGAGCGGTCGTCGTCGAGCCGGACGAACCGGTCCCAGACGCGGTCCCGGTCGGCCTCCGGTAGGCCGGGGCCGTCATCGCGCACCGTGATGCGGGCCTGGCCCCGGGAAGCCGTCACGGAGAGTTCCACGACGGCGTGCGCGTACCGCAGGGCGTTGTCCACGAGGTTGCCGACCATCCGGCTGAGCTGGAGTTCGCTGCCGAGCACGACGGCTCGCTCCATGGTGCCGGCGCGCAGGCACAGGCCCGCGGGCACGCTCCGCCGGGAGCAGTCGGTCAGCACGCCGGCGAGGTCCACGGGCATCGTCTTGCGCTGCGCGCGCCCGTCGAGCGCGGCGAGCACGAGGAGGTCGTTGAGCGTGCGAGACAGCCGCCGGTGGCCCGCGAGGAGATCCCCGATGAGCGTGTCGCGGGGGATGCCCGGATGCTGCTGCGCGATCTCCAGGGCCGCCGTCAGGCCGGCCAGCGGCGTGCGCAGCTCGTGCGCCGCGTCCGCGACGAAGCTGCGCTGCCGCTCGACCGAGGCCTCGATGGAGGCCAGCATCGCGTTGAGCGTCTCGGCCAGCTTGCTCAGCTCGTCCGTCCCCGACTGGGGGAGCCGGCCGGACGGGTCACCGCTCGCGGTGATCGCGGTGGCCCTGGTCCGCATGCGCTCGACCGGCCGCAGCACCCGGCCGGCGGTCAGCCAGGCGACGGCGCCGACCACGACGAGCGCCCCGGCGCCGATCCCGGATGTGGCGTCGATGGCCTCGTCCACCCGGGTGGCGACCTCGTCGAGGGGCATCGCCGCCACCACCGTCTCCGGGCCGGCCGGCGTTTCCACCCGGACCGCGTACGCGCTGGCGCTCGAGCCGCCCAGCAGCGCGAGCCCGTCGACGGTTACCTGCTGGTGACTCAGCCCGGCGGGGAGCAGGTACATGGCCGGCCCGGACGCCGACGACGGGTCGCCGGTCACCACGTCGCCGTGCTGGTCCAGCACCTGGACCCGGGGCACGTTGGGGCCCGTCGGCATCGGGATGGGATCGGGCAGCCACTGGGTGGTGATCCGCGCGGCGATGGCCTCGGCGGTCTGCTCGGTGTTGTGCTGCATCGACAGGGTGAGCGACCGGCTGTACAGGGTGATGGTGACCGCGCCGCCGATGGCGAAGATCGCGGCGGCCAGGCCCACCCCGGCCGCCGTCAGGCGCAGCCGCAGACTGGACCGCCACCGCCGCGGGAACCGGGGCATCAGGTGTCGTCGCGCATCCGGTACCCGACCCCCCACACGGTCTCGATGAGCGGGCCGGATCCCCCGGTGTCGACCTTGCGCCGCAGCGAGCTGACGTAGACCTGCACCACGTTATGGTCGGCGGCGTCGTTCTCGCCCCAGACGTGGTCGAGCAGCTCCTGCTTGCTGACGGCCGTGCCCGGGTGCGACATGAGGTAGCGGAGCACGGCGAACTCGCGCGGCGTCAGGTCCAGCAGCCGCCCGTCCAGGGTGCAGACGTGGCGGGCCGGGTCGAGGGCGAGCCCGCCGTTCCTGAGCACCGCGGGGAGCCGGGCGGGGCCGCGGCGGAGCAGCGCGCGCAGGTGCGCGAGCAGCACCGGGAACTTGAAGGGCTTGACGATGTAGTCGTCGGCCCCGATGTCCAGGCCCGCCGTGTGGTCGGCCGGATCGCCGAGCGCGGTCAGCATCAGCACCGGCAGGTCGCGCCCGGCGGCCCGCAGCTCCGAGCAGACGGCGAGGCCGCTGATCCCCGGCAGCATCAGGTCCAGGATCATGGCGTCGTAGGAGAACTCCCGCGCGCGGTGCAGCGCGTCGATGCCGTCGCTCGCCACCTCGACCGCGTAACCCTCCGCCGCGAGCCCGCGCTCCAGGGCGCTGGCCGTGAGCTCATCGTCTTCGACCACGAGAATGCGCATGTCCCCAGTCTGCCGTCAACCGGCTAAGAAGGCTGTGCCCGGGAGCTTCAGCGGTTCTTCAAACCGCATTAGCGATGCTGGGCCCATGCAGCGGAATCGCATACTCACCGTGGCCCTGGTCGGCGGGCTCACCATCGGCGCGGCGTCCACCGGCTATGTGATCGCGCAGTTCGTCTCCTATTCCGGTCATAATTACGCTGGCCAGTACCAGAATGCGGCGGGCGGGTACGCGGGGTACACGGGGTCGCCGGCCACCGAGTTGCCGGCCACGGGGGCGGGCGCCCCGGCGGCGGACCCCGCCACGATGCCAGCCGGCACCGCGATGCCCTCCGGCGTCATGCCCTCCGCCTCGGCGGTCCCGGGCAGCGGCGGCTTCTCCGATCCGTCGCTGGCGAAGTACATCGCCCAGAAAGCGGGCACCGGGCTGGCCGGCCGGGCCCCGCAGAGCGTTCCCGCCGGCCAGGTCAAGGCGCTTAGCGAGCAGGTGCCCGCGGGCGCCAGCGTCGACGCGGGCACCCGGACGATCACCTTCACCACCGCCACGGTGTCGTTCACCGTGGTGGCCATCGCGCCCGGCGGGCCCGACATGACCTTCACCGTCGCGGGGCTCACCAACCCCACGATCATCGTCCCCGCGCAGGCACGGGTCACGGTCCGGTTCATCAACAACGACACCGACGAGGCGCACGGCTGGCTCGTCACGACCCACAAGCCGCCGTTCGCGTTCGGCCAGCCGGCCACGCCCGCGATCACCGGGGGCTACGCCGGCATCATCGGCGACCCGACCGGCGGGAACGACGGGGCCAGCACGGTCAGCTTCTCCGCCGGCGGCGCGGGCGGCTACGACTACATCTGCCCGATGCCGGGGCACGCGCAGATGGGCATGCACGGGGCGTTCATCGTTCGCTGACCGTCGCCGGCCGCCGGGCCCCGGCTGTACCGGCCACCACGGGGCGGGTCACCACGGGGCGGGTCACCACGGCGGTCAGCAGGAACTCCGGGCTGGCGGTCCAGACGCCGCGCAGGGTCCCGGACGCGGGCCCTGTGTCGGCCAGCCCTGTGTCGGCCAGCACAGGGCCGGCCAGCGCGGGCGGCAGTTCCACCAGCAGCCGCGCCGCGAACGTGCCGCCGGCCACGTCGAACTCGATGTCCGCCGACTCGAAGTCCAGCCAGCGGCGGGCCACCGGGTACCACGCCTTGTACACCGCCTCCTTGGCGCTGAACAGGAGCTGGTCCCAGCTCACCCGCGGCCCCGCGGCCTGCAGCGCGGGCAGCCGGGCGCGTTCGGAGTCCCGCGCGATGACGTCCAGCATGTCCGGTCTGCGCAGCGGCCGGTTGGGCGCCGCGTCCAGCCCGAGCG
>DAHWEX010000641.1 GCA_027326205.1 Actinomycetota bacterium | reverse complement strand
AGCAGCGCGACCGTGTACGGGTGGCGCGGCTGGCCATAGAGCGAGTCGGCGGGGCCTGCCTCGCCGATCCGGCCCAGGTACATGACCGCCACCTTGTCGCTCACGTGCCGCACGACCTCGAGGTCGTGGGCGATGAACAGGTAGGACAGGCCGTACTCCTGCTGCAGGTCGGTCAGCAGGTTCAGGATCTGCGCCTGGATGGAGACGTCGAGCGCGGAGACCGGCTCGTCGCAGATGATCAGCTTGGGCCGCAGGGCCAGGGCCCGGGCGACGCCGATGCGCTGCCGCTGGCCGCCGGAGAACTCCGACGGGAAGCGGTTGTAGTGTTCCGGGTTGAGGCCGACCCGCTCCATCAGCTCCTGCACCTGGCGCTTGCGCGCGGCACCGGTGGCGGTCCCGTGGATGGCGAACGGGTCGCCGATGATCGCGCCGACCCGGCGGCGCGGGTTCAGGCTCGAGTACGGGTCCTGGAAGATCATCTGGACCTCGCGGCGCAGCGGACGCATCGCGCCGCGGCTGAGCTTGGTGATCTCCGTGCCGTTGAAGATGACCTTGCCCTTGGTGACCGGGATCAGCCCGGCGACGCACCGCGCCAGGGTGGACTTGCCGCTCCCGGTCTCGCCGACCAGGCCGAGGGTCTTGCCGCGCTCGACGACCAGCGACACGTCGTCGACCGCGTGCACGTGGCCCACCGTGTGCCGGATGAAGCCGCCCGCCTTGACCGGGAAGTACTTGACCAGGTTTTCCACGCGGACGAGGATGTCGTCGTCCTTCTCGGCTGCCATCAGGCCACGCTCCCCTCGTTGTCCGCGGCCGCCGACGACGTCGCGTCGCCGTGCCCGTCCCCGTGCCCGTCTTCGTGCGCGGCGATGCCAAGCTCCGCCTGCGCCGCGGCGGCCACCTCGGCGGCGTCGGCGCCGCGCTCGGCGGCGACGACCTCCTCGCGCAGTTCCTCGGCCTCCGCCGACAGCCCGGCCGCGGCGGCCGGCAGCCAGCAGGCCGACAGGTGCGCGCCGCTCTCGGCGACCGGGTGCAGCGCGGGCTCCTCGACCAGGCACTTGTCGAAGACGTAGCCGCAGCGCGGGTGGAACTTGCACCCGGACGGGAGGTTGATGAGGCTGGGCGGGGAGCCCGGAATGGGCTTGAGCCGGCCGCCCGCCGCCTTGCTGCTCGGAATGGACTCGAGCAGGCCCTTGGTGTACGGGTGGTGCGGCGCGTAGAAGACTTCCCGCTTCGGGGCCTTCTCCGCCGCGCGGCCCGCGTACATCACCATGACGTCGTCGGCGATGTCGGCGACCACACCCAGGTCGTGGGTGATCATGATCAGCGCGGTGCCGAGCTCCTGCTGCAGCCGGAGCAGCAGGTCCAGGATCTGCGCCTGCACCGTGGCGTCGAGCGCCGTCGTTGGCTCGTCCGCGATGATGAGCCTGGGCTGCAGGGCGAGCGCCATCGCGATCATCGCGCGCTGCCGCATGCCGCCGGAGAACTGGTGCGGGTAGTCGTTGGCGCGGGTCTCCGGCTTGGGGATGCCCACCATGCGGAGCAGGTCGACCGCGCGCGCGGCCGCGTCTTTCCTGGAGACCGACTTGTCGTGCGCGCGAATCATCTCGCTGATCTGCCAGCCGATCTTGTAGAGCGGGTGCAGGCTGGTCAGCGGGTCCTGGAAGATCACCGAAATCCGCTCGCCGCGGACATGGCGCATCTCGTCGTCACTCAGTTCGAGCAGGTCGGTGCCTTCGAATACCGCGCTGCCCGTCACCTCAGCACCTGGGGTCAGCCCGAGCAGCGTCTGGGTCAGCACGGTCTTGCCGCTGCCTGACTCGCCGACGACGCCGAGGGTCCGGCCGGGCGCCACGTCGAACGACACGCCGCGGACGGCGCGGACCACGCCGTCGGCGGTCGGGAAGCTGACGTTCAGGTCCCTAACCTCTAGCAGTGTCACTGGATTTTCCTCCGGCTAGCCCACCGTTCACGGATCATCGCGGACTGGGCAGGGCTAGCGTCGCACACGGTTTGTCCTGAGAGCTATAAACGCTTTGTTAATACCATGATGCGCTGACCTGGCCGGAACGCTAGTGCCCGGCCAGGTCAGCGCTGCCCCGCTAGGCCACGGATAACCGCAGCCTAGCGTGGCCGGCGAACCGTCAGCTGCTCGCCAGCCAGATGTTGGCGAGGTCTGGGTCGCCGATCGTCGGCGAGAACAGCGCGGTCTGGTAGGTGTCGCCGTTCGGCAGGATGCCCCGCACCCGCTTGCTGGAGATGTTCGGGAACGTCTGCGTGTAGAAGGGCACGATCACCGCGTCCTTCATGATCTGCTGGTTCGCCTGCGTCCAGTACGCCGCGGCCGCGGTCTCGCTGGTCGCGGCCTCGGCCTTGGTGATCAGCGAGTTCACGACCGGGCTGTCGTAGCAGCCGTAGTTGTTCGTGTTCTCCACGCAGGCCGGCCCCTGGAACAGCGCCTGGATGACCGAGCGGCCGTTGTTGCCGAACCAGTCGGGGATCCACCCGGCCTGGGCCATGTCCCAGGTGCCGGGCTTGTTGTTCTCCGGCGCGTTGCCCAGGTCGACGAAGAACGACGAGCCCGGGACGGCCTTGCCGTTCAGCTTGATGCCGCAGCCGGCCAGCGAGGCCTGGATGGACTCGAAGAGCCGCTGGTTGACCGAGTCGTTCGCGTACATGTACGTGAGCGTGACGCCGTTGGGGTACCCGGCCTTGGTCAGCGCGTTCTTGCAGGCGGTCTCGTCGCCGTTGCCGTTGTTGTCCGGGTAGGGGTTGGTGGTCACGAAGCCGTCGTTGCCCGCGGGGATGACCCCGTTGAGCACCTTGTTGACGAGCGGGCCGCCGGTGGACTTGATGACCGCGTTCTTGTCCAGGCCGTACTCAAGCGCCTGGCGCACGCCCACCTTGGACATGACGCCGCCGTCGTTCGGCGAACGCAGGTTGAGCGACATGTAGAACAGGTCCGACCAGGGCCAGATCTGGAAGTTCGGGATCTTGGAGGCGGCCAGCGACTCAACGGACGACGGGTTCACGCCGGTGTCGTTCGTCACGTCCATGCTGCCGGCCTGGATGTCGGACAGCTGCGTCTGCGCCGAGGTGACGCCCTCGGTGAGCACGATCGAGTTCACGTACGCGTGCCGGAGCGTGTCGGTGGACTGGCTCCACGCGGGGTTCTTGACGAACGTGATCGACTTGCCGGCCACGTACGAGCTGACCGAGTACGGCCCGTCGGAGATCAGGTGCTCGTCGAGCTGAATCGAGTTCGGCACGTAGCTGTCGTACTCAACCGGGCGCGCCGAGGCGAACGGCATCGCCAGCATGTAGATGAAGTCGCTGGCGGGAGAGGTCAGCGTGAACTGCAGCGTCGAGCTGTTGACCGCCGTGATGCCCGCGATGGTGTGCGAGTTCTGGAAGGCCGTGATGTTCGCCGCGGTCGGCGGCTCCTTCTTCGCGTTGGCGAAGAAGGCGGTCTCGGCGTTGTCGTAGGCCTGCATGCCCTTGATCGTCGAGGTGTAGTAGCCGGAGTTGCCGACCGGGCTGACCGGGTTGAAGAACGCCTTGAACTCACGGATGAAGTCCGCGGCGGTCACCTGGCGGGCCGGGGTGGTGTCCCACATGACGCCTGGCTTGATGTGGAAGGTGTAGACCAGGCCGTTGTCGGTGATACCGCCGTTCGCGGCGGTCGGCACCTGGGTCGCCACGTCGGCGACCGGCGTGACGTCCGTCTTCCACCCGGCGTCGGTCGTCGAGGTGTACGTCGTGCTCGGGTAACTGACCAGCTGCCGGGTGTAAATGCGCTCGAGCTCGTAGTCGGCGGTGTAGTACGCCTGGACAGGGTCCATGTGGTCCGGGCCGCTGGCGGCGACCACGTTCAACGTGCCGCCAGACTGCGGCTTGGTGCTTGTGCCCGACGTAGCCGGGGCGGCCGAGCCCGATGAGCCCCCCGCGGTGCCCGAGCTCGACGAGCACGCCGCCAGGCCGCCGGCCATCAGCGTCGCCGCGGCCAGCGCGGCGACGCGCTTACTAGATCTAAACATAGGCATGTGGCATGTTCCTCTTGGTATTCAGTCGACTGGTCGGGCCGAGGCAGCTATCCGGCATCCTCGCCCCACATCGATCACTGCCTACCGAGAGATTCTGCGTTACCCGACGACTAATCCATACCAAATCGCGTGCTGTGGCTCGATTGTGATTTAAATTGTCCTTGCCCGCGACACTCGGTAACACGAATGTTACCCGAGTGACAAGATGTGGCAAACTAAAGCTTTTCTTAACTATGCGTCCGGCGCCACTAAGGGTACGATCCGCCCGCAGGCCGACTTATCGCCGTGATTGGCGACAAAACACCGCACC